>NZ_MULM01000134.1:0-47524 GCF_002029345.1 Pseudomonas sp. VI4.1 | reverse complement strand
CGTGCCTGGGTCCTGCGATCGACACGGCCCGCTGTAGGAGCTGGCTTGCCAGCGAAAGCGGTGGGTCAGGCGAGATTGATGTTGAATGTCAGGCCGCCTTCGCTGGCAAGCCAGCTCCTACACAGGGGGGCGGTGTGATGACGAAGATGACCGAACACCCGGCAATGCGCGACAATGCCGGCAAGCTTCAGGAGTGAACCATGAGTGAAATGACCGATACGCCGGTAGACGGCACCCTCGACGCCAGCGGCCTCAACTGTCCGGAGCCGGTGATGATGTTGCACCAGCACATCCGTGACCTGGTGCCCGGCGGCCTGCTGAAGGTGATCGCCACCGACCCGTCGACCCGTCGCGACATTCCCAAGTTCTGCGTGTTTCTCGACCATGAACTGGTGGCGCAGCAGGAAGAGGCAGGCACCTACCTGTACTGGATCCGCAAGAAGTCCGGTTAAACGCTGGCCCCTGTAGGAGCTGGCTTGCCAGCGAAGGTCGTCAACGATTACGCGTTTCTATCGGTTAAACGTGGCGCTCTCAGGTGTTTCGCTGGCAAGCCAGCTCCTACAGGGGATCTGCGTGCGCTGTGCGTCAGCGGCTCTGCCTTAACCCGCCGAGCGGCTGATGCGGATCTGTTTGCGGGCACTGCGCGTCAGGCGGATCGACAGCATCAGCGCCGCGCAGCTCAGGCCGACGATCAAGCCCTGCCACAACCCGCTCGGGCCGCTCGGGGTGCCGAACCAGTCGGTCAGACCCAGGGCGTAACCCACCGGCAAACCGATGCCCCAGTAGGCGAACAGGGTCAGGATCATCGTCACCCGCGTGTCCTGATAACCCCGCAACGCGCCGGCCGCGGTGACCTGGATCGCGTCGGAGAACTGGAACAGCGCCGAATACACGATCAGCATCGACGCCACCTGGATCACCATCGGGTCGGCGGTGTAGATGGTTGCGATGTGTTCGCGCAGTAGCAGCATCATGCTCGCGGAAATACACGCATACGCCAGCGCCGTGCCCATGCCGACTCCGGCGGCGAAGCGTGCTTCGCGCGGCTGCTGGCGCCCGAGTGCCTGGCCGACGCGCACGGTCACGGCCATGCCGAGGGAGTAGGGGATCATGAACACCAGCGAGCTGAAGTTCAGCGCGATCTGGTGCCCGGCGACCACGGTTGCGCCCAGGCTGCCGATCAGCAGGGCGATCACCGCGAAGATGCTCGACTCGGCGAACACCGCAATCCCGATCGGCAGGCCGATGCCCAGCAAGCGTTTGATCACCGACCATTGCGGCCAGTCGAAACGGCTGAACAGCTTGCTCGATTGGTAGGCCGGCGCCCAGCGTTCCCAGCCGGCCATGCCCAGCGCCATCACCCACATCACGATCGCCGTGGCCCAGCCACAACCGACGCCACCCATGGCCGGCACCCCGAAGTGGCCATAGATGAACACGTAGTTCAGCGGAATGTTCAGCGCCAGCCCGCACAAGCCGAGGACCATGGCCGGGCGCGTGCGGCCGAGGCCGTCACTGAAGCAGCGCAGCACATGGTAGATAGCGACGGCGGGCAGGCCGCTGGCGATGCCGTGCAGGTATTGCATGCACGGGCCGATCAGCTCGGGATCGACCTTCATCAGGTGCAGGATCGGTTCGTCGCTGAATAGCATGACGGTCGCCATCAAACCCACCACCAAAGCCAGCCACAGGGCCTGACGGACGATCGGGCCGATTTCGCTGTGGGTGCCGGCGCCGAACCGCTGGGCGACTTTCGGCGTGGTGGCCAGCAGGGTGCCGGTCATCAACAGGAACACCGGGACCCAGATCGAGTTGCCCAGCGCCACCGCCGCCAGGTCCCGCGGCCCGACCCGGCCGGCCATCACCGCATCGACGAAGCCCATGGCGGTGGTCGCCAGCTGCGCGACCATGATCGGCAGGGCCAGGGCGAGCAGGGTTTTCAGCTCCAGGCGAATTCGGGCGGGGCGGGTGAGGGCGGGAGCGGCGGGGCGGTCGGTTACGGAATTCAAGGGCGGAACGTCCAAAGGTGTTTGATGCGCGGGGCGGGGCATTCTACGCCTTGACGCGTTGGTCAGGAAAAGTCCTGTGTTGGGATTTTGTAATGGGTTCCTTGGGGCGCTCCACATTCCCTGTAGGAGCTGGCTTGCCAGCGAAAGCGGTGGGTCAGGCGAGATTGATGTTGGATGTCAGGCCGTCTTCGCTGGCAAGCCAGCTCCTACACGGGAACTGGCGTCGTGCCTGGGTCCTGCGATCGACACGGCCCCCCCTGTAGGAGCTGGCTTGCCAGCGAAAGCGGTGGGTCAGTCGACATTGATGTTGGATGTCAGGCCGTCTTCGCTGGCAAGCCAGGTCCTACAGGGGGCGGGGTCTTTTCGTATGAGGTGAGCGATGCCCGCTGGCCCACCACGGTCATCTCCGCCTACACTGCCAACCCGCCAAAGGAGCCTGCCATGCTGATTGTTGCCGACGAAAATATCCCGCTGCTCGATGCCTTCTTCGAAGGTTTCGGTGAAATCCGCCGGGTGCCGGGACGTTCCATCGACCGCGCCACCGTCGAACAGGCGGATGTGCTGCTGGTGCGTTCGGTGACCAACGTCAATCGCGCGTTGCTCGAGGGCAGCAAGGTGCGGTTTGTCGGCACCTGCACCATCGGCACCGATCACCTGGACCTGGATTACTTTCAGCGGGCCGGCATCACCTGGTCCAGCGCTCCCGGTTGCAATGCCCGGGGCGTGGTCGACTACGTGCTGGGCAGCCTGCTGACCCTGGCCGAGATCGAAGGCGCCGACCTGACGCAGCGCACCTACGGGGTGGTGGGGGCCGGCGAGGTGGGTGGCCGGTTGGTCAAGGTCCTGCAAGGGCTGGGCTGGAAGGTGCTGGTCTGCGATCCACCCCGGCAAGCGGCCGAAGGCGGCGATTACGTCAGCCTCGAGCAGATCATCGAACAGTGCGACGTGATCAGCCTGCACACGCCGTTGAAGAAGCACGGTGCGCAGTCGACCTGGCATCTGTTGGACAAGAACCGCCTGAATCAACTCAAGAACGGGACCTGGCTGATCAACGCCAGTCGTGGCCCGGTGGTGGATAACGCCGCGCTGCGCCAGGTGCTGTTGCAGCGTGAAGACCTGCAAGCGGTGCTGGATGTCTGGGAAGGCGAGCCCGAAGTCGATGTGGCGCTGGCCGAACTCTGCGTGCTGGCGACGCCGCACATTGCCGGTTACAGCCTTGACGGCAAGCAGCGCGGGACGGCGCAGATCTATCAGGCGTATTGCCGGTTCCTCGGGCAACCGGAGCAGGTCAGCTTGAGCGATCTGCTGCCGGCGCCTTGGTTGTCGCAGGTGACCTTGAATGGGCAAAGCGATCCGGCCTGGGCCTTGGCGATGGTGTGCCGGGGTGTGTACGACCCGCGCCGCGACGATGCGGATTTTCGCCGCAGCCTGGTCGGAAGTGTGAGCGAGCAGCGGGCGGCGTTTGATGCGTTGCGCAAGCATTATCCGCTGCGGCGGGAGATTGATGGGTTGCAGGTGCGGATCGAGGGGGATTCCCCTGTGCTGCACAAGATGGTGCTGGCGTTGGGGGCGGTGGCGGTTTAGGGACCGGGTCAGCCCTTCGCGGGCAAGCCTCGCTCCTACGGGTCATGCGTGTAGGAGCGAGGCTTGCCCGCGAATGACGCACCCCATTTGCCGGATCAGCACCCATAAAAAACCCGGCCTCCCGGGCCGGGTCAAGAAGACGGCGGCTATATCAATCTTGTTTGGCAGGCGTGACCAATCGCTTTTCCAGTTCGCGGCAAGCGTCCTGGATCATGCCTTCAGTGATCGGTACTTCGCGCCCTTCTTCATCGATAATCGAGCAACCCAGAGACTGGTCTGGCTGTGTGCGGATCACTTCAATCTTGTCATCGCTGCTGTTCTGCAAGGACATGGCCTGTCTCCTCATCAGGTTGTGTGCTTACTGTAGAGCCACCAGGTGACCGGGCTGTGACAACTCCCTGCGGTTTTTCCGGGTGGCAATATCAGTCCACCAGAAATACTGCGCGCTTGCCACCGGAACTTTAGACCAATAGCGTCTAGAGGCTAGACATTGCGGTCATAATTAAACCGACTCATTGTGATTTACACCGTTTGCGCCCCCATTGAGCGGTGCAGGCTGGCCCGATTAATGGCTGTATCCTGTACAGGGATGGTCCTGATGCTTTCTGCTCGTCAACGCCGCGCGTTCCGCCTGGCCAGTCGTTTTCTCGCGCCATATCGTTGGCCGGCCCTCGGTGCCTTGCTCGCCTTGATCGTCACGGCCGGCATCACCCTGTCCATGGGCCAGGGCATTCGCCTGTTGGTGGACCAGGGGTTCATGACCCAGTCGCCGCACTTGCTCAATCAGTCCATTGGCCTGTTCCTGCTGCTGGTGCTCGGCCTGGCGATCGGCACGTTCGCGCGGTTTTACCTGGTGTCGTGGATCGGCGAGCGCGCGGTTGCGGACATCCGCCGCCAGGTGTTCAACCACCTGATTTACCTGCACCCGGGGTTCTATGAAGACAACCGCAGCTCCGAGATCCAGTCGCGCCTGACGGCCGATACCACCTTGTTGCAATCGGTGATCGGCTCTTCGCTGTCGCTGTTCCTGCGCAATTTGCTGATGGTGATCGGCGGGATCGTCCTGCTGTTCATCACCAACCCCAAGCTCACCAGCATCGTGGTGATCGCCTTGCCCCTGGTGATCGCGCCGATCCTGATTTTCGGCCGCCGCGTGCGCAGCCTGTCGCGCCTGAGTCAGGACCGGATTGCCGACATCGGCAGCTACGTCTCCGAAACCCTGAGCCAGATCAAGACCGTGCAGGCCTACAACCATCAGGCCCAGGACGAGCAGCGCTTCGCCGTGACCGTGGAAGAGGCCTTCGACACCGCCCGCAAACGCATCTTCCAGCGCGCGTGGCTGATTACCCTGGTGATCCTGCTGGTGCTGGGCGCGGTCGGGGTGATGCTGTGGGTCGGCGGGATGGATGTGATTGCCGGGCGGATTTCCGCGGGTGAACTGGCGGCCTTTGTGTTTTACAGCCTGATCGTCGGCAGTGCGTTTGGCACCTTGAGCGAAGTGATCGGCGAATTGCAGCGCGCCGCCGGCGCCGCCGAGCGGATTGCCGAGTTGCTGCGCTCGGAAAACATCATCCAGCCACCGACCACCGGCCTGGTGACCTTGCCGGAACGGGTCAAGGGCGACCTGGTGCTGCAAGACCTGCGGTTTTCCTACCCGTCGCGTCCGGAAAGCTACGCCGTCGATGGCTTGAACCTGACCATCAACGCCGGCGAAACTCTGGCCCTGGTCGGACCGTCCGGCGCCGGCAAGTCGACGGTGTATGACCTGCTGCTGCGCTTTTACGATCCCGCCGAGGGCCGCATCCTGCTCGACGGCGTTCCCCTGACCCGACTCGACCCGCTGGACCTGCGCCGCTGCTTCGCCCTGGTCTCGCAAAGCCCGGCCCTGTTCTATGGCAGCATCGAAGAGAACATCCGCTACGGCAACCCGACGGCGACCCTGGCCCAGGTCAGGGAGGCGGCCAAAATCGCCTACGCCCATGACTTTATCGAGGCCATGCCCAACGGTTACCAGACCCACCTCGGCGATGCCGGCCTCGGCCTGTCCGGCGGCCAGCGCCAACTGCTGGCCATCGCCCGGGCGCTGCTGGTGGATGCGCCGATCCTGCTGCTCGACGAAGCCACCAGCGCTCTCGATGCCCAGAGCGAACACCTGATCCAGCAAGCCCTGCCCAGCCTGATGAAAAACCGCACCACCCTGGTCATCGCCCACCGCCTGGCCACGGTGAAAAACGCCGACCGGATCGCGGTGATGGATCAGGGGAAACTGGTGGCGGTGGGGACGCATCAGGAGTTGATTGCGAGTAACGCGTTGTATGCGCGGTTGGCGGCGTTGCAGTTCAGTGACGGCAAGGCTGAATCCGGTCTTCTCCTATAGGCAATCGGGGTATACATAATCCCGAGTCCGGCAAAGTACCCGTGTAGGAGCCGGCTTGCCGGCGAAGACGGTGGCACATTCGGTGGAGGTGTTGGCTGGCAGACCGCTTTCGCTGGCAAGCCAGCTCCTACAGGGGATCTTCTGTGAACACGAAATCGTGGACGACGCCGATCCCGTGTAGGAGCCGGCTTGCCGGCGAAGGCGGCACATTCAGCAGAGGTGTTGGCTGGCAGACCGCTTTCGCTGGCAAGCCAGCTCCTACATGAGCGCGTTTACAGGATCATTGATCGTCAAAATACCGCTCATGCCAATCCACCAGCGGCTGTGGCGAGTTGAGCTTCTGGCCATAGATCACCGAATACGACAACACGTTCTGCACGTACTGGCGGGTTTCGTCGAACGGGATGCTTTCCACCCACACGTCGAAGCTCAGGTGGTCCGCGCCGCGCAGCCACTGGCGCACACGGCCGGGGCCGGCGTTGTAGGCGGCGGAGGCGAGGACGCGGTTGCCGTTGAACTGGGCGTGGACCTGGCTCAGGTACGCGGCGCCGAGCTGGATGTTCTTGTCCGGATCGAGCACCTGCTGTGGCGAGGCCAGTGGGATGCTGAACTTGCGCGCGGTTTCCTTGGCGGTGCCGGGCATCAACTGCATCAGGCCGCTGGCGCCGACGCTGGAACGGGCGTCTTCCATGAAGGCGCTTTCCTGGCGGGTGATGGCGAACACCCAGCTCGAGTGCAGCCCACGGACCTTGGCTTCACGCACCAGGGTTTCGCGGTGGGCCATCGGGAAGCGGATGTTCAGGTCGTCCCAGTACTGCGCCTGGCTGATGGTGCGGATCGCCGGGAAATACCATTTCAGGTCATAGGCCAGTTTGGCCTGGGCGACCATTTCATCGCGGCTCAAGTGGCGGCTGACGTGGTACCACTCGCGACGACCGTCGACGATTTGCCCGCGGGCGTGGAACTCCAGTGCCCGGCGGATGCCCGGGGTGTTGCGCACCTTGTTGATCAGGGCCTGGCTGAGCACCAGCGGTTTGTTGTTCAGCGAGTAGGGCGACTGCGAGCGATCGGCGGCCAGGAACCCGTAGAAGTCACGCTCGCGGGCCAGGCCCTTGTAGAGCGTCTGTGCTTCCGGGCTCTGCGGCTGCGCCAGTTCCAGGCTGCGCGCCTGCCAGTAGCGCCAGCGGTTGGTCGTCGCCAGGTCCTGCGGCAGGCGGCGGCTCAACTGGTAGGCTTCGTCCCAGCGGGCCAGGCGCAACAGCAGGCGCATGCGCCATTCCGACACGGTGTTGTCGCGCAGTTCCGGGTCATATTTGGTCATCATGTCCAACGCCCGAGGGTCGAACCGCTTGGCCAGGGACAGCCCGATTTCCCGGGCGATCGCCACTTTTTCGTCGCGGGAGAAGTGCATGCTGCTGGCGTAGCCGTCGAGCATCTGCATCGCCGGTCCGGATCCTGCCGTGCCAGGCGGCGCAGGCCGAGGCTGACCACGTCGGACATCGGCTCATCGGCCGGGATGAAGCGCGCCGGGTCGTTGAGCAGTTCAGGTTTTTGCGCCACTTCCACCAGCAGGCGGCCGCGGGGGGCGAGGGTGGTCAGGCCGTTGACCAGGCTGTTGGCCAGCGGATAGTTGCGCGCCTGGGCCGCGAGCTTGGTGCGCTCCCAGCGTCGCTGCTCGGTCAGTTGGCCTTCGGCGGCCCAGATACCGAACAGCGTGTCGCAGTTGGCCGGTTGGGTTTTGCCGGTCAGCCAGAGTTTTTGCGCGTTGGCGTAGCCTTCGGTTTTCTGGTTATGGGTGATCTGGTACTGCGCGTTGAGGCAGTCCAGTTCAGTGAAATTCATCTTCGGGTCGTAATACTTGACGAAGGTCGCCCAGTCGCCGCGTTCGGCCAGCCAGCGCAACCAGCGCAATTTCATCCAGTTGGCCTGGGGCAGGTCACCGTGTTCGGCGAGGAATTTCTCGATTTCGGCATTGCTTGCGAATTTCAGGCGCGCGGTCAGCTCGTCATACGCCAGGTACGGTTCCAGCGGATAATCGGCGAGGGCCTGGCTGTAGCGAAAATACGGACCGGTGTCACCCTTGGCCAGGGCGCGCTTGGCTTCGTCGTAATACTGGCGTTGGGTGGACAAATCCACGGCCTGGACGGTTTGAACGGCAGTGGCAGTAAGAAGGAAACAGGATAAAAGACTTAAAAGGCGACTGCGCATGAGACGTCCGGGCAGAGAAATCATGACAAGCGCAAGCGAGGCTCGCGCTGAATTAACTGTAGCTTAGCCTTTTGCCAGCAACGGGCGAAAGCTTTGCCGGCGTTGCAGCATCAACTCGCAACATTTGTCCTGCAGAGTGGGGCCCAGGTTAAATTGCCGGCCTTCTGCAGCCTCAAGTCAGGTAGAATGCGCCCCCGGTTTTTGGAGAAGCTCATGACCCTGCTCAAATTCAGCGATGTGTCCCTTGCTTTCGGCGCTATGCCGTTGTTGGACAAGGTGTCCTGGCAGATCGCCCGTGGAGAGCGGGTGTGCATCATCGGCCGTAACGGCACTGGCAAGTCCAGCATGATGAAGCTCGTCAAGGGCGACCAGAAGCCCGACGAGGGCTCCGTTTGGCGCGCACCCGGCCTCAAGATTGGCGAATTGCCGCAAGAATTGCCGGTAGCCGACGAGCGGACCGTGTTCGACGTGGTAGCCGAAGGCCTGGACGGTGTCGGCGAGCTGCTCGCGCAGTATCACCACCTGAGCCAGAACATCGTCACCGACGCCGACCTGGACAAACTGATGCACGTCCAGCACGACCTCGAAGCCCGTGACGGCTGGCGTTTGCAGCAACTGGTCGACAGCACCCTGAGCCGCCTGCAGTTGCCGGCCGACAAGACCCTCGCCGAATTGTCCGGCGGCTGGCGTCGCCGCGTCCTGCTGGCCCAGGCCCTGGTCTCCGAGCCGGACCTGCTGCTGCTCGACGAACCGACCAACCACCTGGACATCGGTGCCATCGCCTGGCTCGAAGAGGCGCTGAAGGATTTCCAGGGCGCCGTGCTGTTCATCACGCACGACCGTTCTTTCCTGCAGAACCTGGCAACGCGCATCCTCGAACTGGATCGCGGCGGCCTGATCGACTGGAACGGCGACTACGCCAGCTTCCTCGTGCACAAGGAAGCCTCGCTGGCCGCTGAAGACACCGCCAATGCGCTGTTCGACAAGAAACTGGCCCAGGAAGAAGTCTGGATCCGCCAGGGCATCAAGGCGCGCCGTACCCGCAACGAAGGCCGCGTACGCGCCCTGAAAGCCCTGCGCAACGAGCGCAGCGAGCGTCGTGAGCGCACCGGCAAGGCCAACATTCAGCTGGACACCGCCGACAAGTCCGGCAAGCAGGTGATGGTCCTCGATAACGTGAGCTTCGCTCACCCGGGCGGCCCGTTCCTGATCAAGGATTTCTCGATGGTCCTGACGCGCGGCGACCGTATCGGTCTGCTCGGCGCCAACGGTACCGGCAAGACCACCCTGTTGAAACTGATGCTCAGCGGCCTGCAGCCAACCAGCGGCACCGTGGAGGAGGGGACGCGCATCGACGTGGCCTACTTCGACCAGTTGCGCCATCAGCTGGACCTGGAAAAGACCGTGATCGACAACGTGGCCGAAGGTCGCGACTTCATCGATATCGATGGCCAGAGCCGTCACGTGCTGAGCTACCTCGGCGACTTCCTGTTCAGCCCGCAGCGTGCCCGCACGCCGGTCAAGGCGCTGTCCGGCGGTGAGCGTGCCCGTCTGTTGCTGGCGAAACTGTTCAGCAAGCCGGCGAACCTGCTGGTGCTCGACGAACCGACCAACGACCTCGACGTCGAAACCCTCGAGCTGCTGGAAGAGGTCTTGCTGACCTTCAACGGCACCGTGCTGATGGTCAGTCACGACCGGGCATTCCTCGACAACGTGGTCACCAGCACCCTGGTCTTCGAAGGTGAAGGCAAGGTTCGCGAATACGTCGGTGGTTACCAGGACTGGCTGCGCCAGGGCGGCTCGCCGCGCCTGCTGGGCGTGACCGAGAGCAAATCCGGCAAGGCCGACCTGACCTCTGCGGTGGTCACGGCTGAGCCGGCGCCTGTGGCGGCGGCAGAAGCGCCAGTGGCGAAGAAAAAGCTCAGCTACAAGGTCCAGCGCGAGCTGGAAGCCTTGCCGGGCCAGATCGAAGCCATGGAACAGCAGATCGCTGCCGTTGAAGCGCAGATGGCGGATGCCGGTTTTTACCAGCGTCCGGCGGCTGAAACCGCAGCGGTGATTGCCCAGCTGGAGCAGTTGCATGCTGAACTCGACGTCATGGTCGAGCGCTGGGCCGAGCTGGATGCCTGATTGATCCCGCAATAAAAAAGCCCGGCGTTCAGTGATGAACGCCGGGCTTTTCGTATGCAACCCGGTCTACCTGTAGAAATATGCCCCCTGTAGGAGCTGGCTTGCCAGCGAAGGCGGTGTACCTGACACAACGCGGTGCAGCATTCGCCCCTGTAGGAGCTGGCTTGCCAGCGAAGGCGGCGTACCTGACACAACGCGGTGCAGCATTCGCGAGCAAGCTTGCTCCTACAGGGATGGCGGTGTACCTGATACACCGCGGTGTGGCATTCGCCAGCAAGCCGGCTCTACAGGGGGGGGGTGTAGGTCAGCTTTTGTTTTGCAGGCGCACCGCAAGCACGTCGCACGGCGCGCCGTGCAGTACGTCATTGGCGGTGGAGCCCAGCAGTAGCGCCAGACCGTGGCGGCCATGGCTGCCGACCACGATCAGGTCGCACCCTTGCTCCTTGGCCAGGTGGTGGATCTCCTGGCGGGGCTGGCCGTAGGTCAGGTGGCTGTATTCCTTGGACAGCTCCGGATACTTGATGATGAGCCGGTCCAGACGCTCCCGGGCCTGATCGAACTGCTGCTGTTGCAGTTGTGACAGGTCCATCGGTACGTCACCGCCAAAGGCCATGGCCATCGGCTCGACGATGTGCACCAGGGAGAGCTTGCAGCCGTTGCTCACCGACAGCTCGCGAGCGCGGTGGATGACAGGGTCGCACTCTTCGGTCAGGTCTACAGCGACCAGGATGTGGTTGTAGGGCATGAGGTGCTCCTCCTGAGGATTGCAATAAGGGTAAGTATGGCTGGTTTCAAGCGCATTGGTTTCAAAGTGACCCGGCGCGCTCATTTAAAAAAACGGGAGTACTGATATGACGGTCTGGATAGTGGTGTCAATCCTGTTAGTGGTCCTGAGCCCGCTGGCATGGTTGCGGCCGTCCCGTGGACAGAGCGGGCGCATGGCCCTGCGCATGGAGGCGCGACGCATCGGCCTGGCCATGCAACTGGCGCCGCAGGACTGGCCGCACTGGCTCAGCCCGGAGCCGCCGAGCCCGTGCGCGCAATACCATAGGCCACGGCGTGGCAATCGGCCAGCGTGCTGGAGCTATTGGCAAAAATCCCCGGGGTTGTGGGTGAATCAGTGGCAGGAGGTGTGTGAGGATCCTGTGTTGCTCAATCATTTCGAAAAATTGCCGGCCAATGTGTACAAGGTCGAGGCGGGCAAACAGATGATCACCTTGTACTGGGGCGAGAAGGGCGAAGCCGACGTGTTGCAGCACATCGACGCCACCCTCAAGGCCCTGGCCTGAACCCCGATCCCCTGCCCGCCCCCTGTAGGAGCGAGCTTGCTCGCGATGGTCGTCAACGAAAACGCGGGAAGTCTGACACCGCGCGGTGCTCTCAGGTTGTTCGCGAGCAAGCTCGCTCCTACAGGGAAGGGCGTGGCCTGCGGGTTTTATAAGGCAATAAAAAGCCCGATATCATCATCGGGCGGAAGTTGGCCAGGCAGGCCGGAAATTCTTTGTCACATTGATCTTGCGGCGGGTATTCACCCAACGCGTTGAAAAATATCTCATCTCCCCGCCAGCGTAGCCTGTTAAACCCAGGCTGCCACGATTTAGGGCGACTTTTCTAACAATTGATCCTATGAATGGCCGCACATGCATCCGCGTGTTGCAGGTCTTCGTGGTACGGAAGTGACCGTAAAGTCGCGCTTCAACCAGTATTTTGGGCGATTGACAATTGTCGGAAATTCCGTGAAGGTGGCGTACCCAAATCAAACGGGCGTATGAATTGAGCGTTTGTATTACAGATCGCTCCTACAGAATCCCGACTATCGCGTTGGCGGGTGTGCCGGGTGGATGGGCGTAGCATTGACGATAATCGTCCCTGCCGAGCCATTTGCCTGCGTCCGACGTGTACTGTTCAGCTTCCATATCGTGGAGATCAGTTGATGATTTACGAAGGTAAAGCCATCACGGTTAAGGCTCTTGAAAGTGGCATCGTCGAATTGAAATTCGACCTCAAGGGTGAGTCCGTCAACAAGTTCAACCGTCTAACCCTGAACGAACTGCGTCAGGCCGTAGACACCATCAAGGCAGATAATTCGATCAAGGGTGTGATCGTCAGCAGTGGCAAGGACGTGTTCATCGTTGGCGCCGACATCACCGAATTTGTCGAGAACTTCAAGCTGCCCGATGCAGAGCTTGTGGCAGGCAACCTCGAAGCCAACAGGATCTTCAGCGATTTCGAAGACCTGAACGTCCCGACTGTCGCCGCGATCAACGGCATCGCCCTGGGCGGCGGTCTGGAAATGTGCCTGGCGGCGGACTACCGCGTCATGGCCAACACCGCCAAGATCGGCCTGCCGGAAGTCAAGCTGGGCATCTACCCGGGCTTCGGCGGTACCGTGCGCCTGCCGCGCATCATCGGTGCCGACAACGCCATCGAGTGGATTGCCGCCGGCAAGGAAAATCGCGCTGAAGACGCGCTGAAAGTCGGCGCCGTCGACGCTGTGGTCGCCCCGGAGAAACTCCTGGACGCCGCACTCAACCTGATCAAGGGCGCCATCTCCGGCGAATTCGACTACAAGGCCAAGCGTCAGCCGAAGCTGGAAAAGCTCAAGCTCAACGCCATCGAACAGATGATGTCGTTCGAAACCGCCAAAGGGTTCGTCGCAGGCCAGGCCGGCCCGAACTACCCGGCACCGGTCGAAGCGATCAAGACCATCCAGAAAGCCGCGAACTTCGGTCGTGACAAGGCGCTGGAAGTCGAAGCCGCCGGTTTCGTCAAACTGGCCAAGACCTCTGCTGCGCAGTGCTTGATCGGTCTGTTCCTGAACGATCAGGAATTGAAGAAAAAGGCCAAGGCCTACGACGAAATCGCCAAGGACGTGAAGCAGGCTGCGGTATTGGGCGCAGGCATCATGGGTGGCGGTATCGCTTATCAGTCGGCGTCCAAAGGCACGCCGATCCTGATGAAAGACATCAACGAGCACGGCATCGAGCAAGGCCTGGCGGAAGCCGCCAAGCTGCTGGTGAGCCGCGTTGATAAAGGTCGCATGACCGCGGCGAAAATGGCTGAAGTGCTCAACGGCATTCGTCCGACCCTTTCCTACGGTGACTTCGGTCACGTCGACCTGGTCGTTGAAGCGGTCGTCGAGAACCCCAAGGTCAAGCAAGCCGTGCTGGCTGAAGTGGAAGGCCAGGTCAAGGAGGACACCATCCTCGCGTCCAACACCTCGACCATTTCCATCACCTTGCTGGCCAAGGCCCTCAAGCGTCCGGAAAACTTCGTCGGCATGCACTTCTTCAACCCGGTGCACATGATGCCGCTGGTGGAAGTGATCCGTGGCGAGAAGTCCAGCGAGCTGGCGATTGCCACCACCGTGGCCTACGCCAAGAAAATGGGCAAGAACCCGATCGTCGTCAACGACTGCCCGGGCTTTTTGGTCAACCGCGTGCTGTTCCCGTACTTCGGCGGTTTCGCCAAGCTGGTCAGCGCCGGTGTGGACTTCGTGCGCATCGACAAGGTCATGGAAAAATTCGGCTGGCCGATGGGCCCGGCGTACCTGATGGACGTGGTCGGCATCGACACCGGCCACCACGGTCGCGACGTGATGGCTGAAGGTTTCCCGGACCGCATGAAAGACGACCGCCGCTCGGCCGTCGACGTGCTCTACGAAGCCAAGCGCCTGGGCCAGAAGAATGGCAAGGGCTTCTACGCCTACGAGACCGACAAGAACGGCAAGCAGAAGAAAGTCGCCGACCCGTCGGTGCTGGAAGTGCTCAAGCCGATCGTGTTCGAACAGCGTGAAGTCACCGACGACGACATCCTCAACTGGATGATGATCCCGCTGTGCCTGGAGACCGTGCGTTGCCTGGAAGACGGCATCGTCGAAACCGCCGCCGAAGCCGACATGGGTCTGGTCTACGGTATTGGTTTCCCTCCATTCCGCGGCGGTGCGCTGCGCTATATCGATTCGATCGGTGTGGCCGAGTTCGTTGCCCTGGCTGACCAGTACGCTGATTTGGGCGCGCTGTACCACCCGACCGCAAAACTGCGTGAAATGGCCAAAACCGGCCAACGGTTCTTCGGTTAAGCGTCCAAACACTTGAGCGAGAGTGAAATTTTATGAGCTTGAATCCTAGAGACGTCGTGATTGTCGACTTCGGTCGTACGCCGATGGGCCGCTCCAAGGGCGGCATGCACCGCAACACCCGCGCCGAAGACATGTCGGCGCACCTGATCAGCAAACTGCTGGAACGCAACGTCAAGGTCGACCCGAACGAAGTCGAAGACGTGATCTGGGGCTGTGTGAACCAGACCCTGGAGCAGGGCTGGAACATCGCCCGCATGGCGTCCCTGATGACGCAGATCCCGCACACCGCTGCCGGCCAGACCGTCAGCCGCCTGTGTGGCTCGTCGATGAGTGCCTTGCACACTGCCGCGCAAGCGATCATGACCGGCAACGGTGACGTGTTCGTGGTGGGCGGCGTCGAGCACATGGGCCACGTGAGCATGATGCACGGTGTCGATCCGAACCCGCACATGTCGCTGTACGCGGCGAAAGCCTCGGGCATGATGGGCCTGACCGCGGAAATGCTCGGCAAGATGCACGGCATCTCTCGCGAACAACAGGACGCTTTTGGCTTGCGCTCCCACCAGCTCGCCCACAAGGCGACCCTGGAAGGCAAGTTCAAGGACGAGATCATCCCGATGCAGGGCTATGACGAGAACGGTTTCCTGAAACTGTTCGACTACGACGAAACCATTCGTCCGGAAACCACCCTGGAAAGCCTGGCGGCTTTGAAGCCAGCGTTTAACCCGAAGGGCGGCACCGTGACAGCGGGTACTTCGTCGCAGATCACCGACGGTGCTTCGTGCATGATCGTGATGTCGGCGCAGCGTGCCCAGGACCTGGGCATCCAGCCGCTGGCGGTTATCCGCTCGATGGCGGTGGCAGGTGTGGACCCGGCGATCATGGGCTATGGTCCAGTACCGGCGACGCAAAAAGCACTGAAGCGTGCGGGCCTTGGCATCAGCGATATCGACTTCTTCGAGCTCAACGAAGCGTTCGCCGCACAGGCCTTGCCGGTGCTGAAAGATTTGAAAGTGCTCGACAAGATGAACGAGAAGGTTAACCTGCACGGCGGCGCGATCGCCCTGGGTCATCCGTTCGGTTGCTCCGGTGCGCGTATCTCCGGCACCCTGTTGAACGTGATGAAGCAGAATGGCGGCACCTTCGGGGTAGCTACCATGTGCATTGGTCTCGGCCAAGGCATCTCCACCGTCTTCGAACGCGTTTAAGCGTTTTCGTTGAAGGAAGCCGGGGCCAAGTGCCCCGGTTTTTGTTTTTCTGAATTATTTTTTTTGTTTTTATTTTGAAAAGATTTGAGCGAGGGCCAAACCATGCCGATACAACCTGGTCTGTACGAGCATTACAAAGGTCCGCAGTACCGCGTATTCAGCATCGCGCGGCATTCGGAAACCGAAGAGGAAGTGGTCTTCTACCAAGCCCTGTATGGCGATTACGGCTTTTGGGTGCGTCCCTTGAGCATGTTCCTGGAGTCGGTCGAGGTTGACGGCGAACAGGTGCCGCGCTTTGCTTTGGTGCAAGCCGAACCGAGCCTTTTTTCCAAGCCATAAGCTGAGTGCGCGCGGAACCCTGCGCTTGACCTCACCTTGTAGCCACTATATATAGCGGTGCCGCGTCAGGCGCCAACCGCCTTTCACTTCTAGAATTCAGGAATTTTCTGATCCATGGGCAAATCGCTGGTCATTGTGGAATCCCCGGCTAAGGCCAAGACCATCAACAAGTATCTGGGTAACCAATACGTGGTGAAGTCGAGTATCGGCCATATCCGAGACCTGCCCACCAGCGGTTCGGCTAGCGCCAGCAAAGAGCCTGCCGCCAAGCGCGGCAAGGCCGCCGCGGGTGAAGGTCCGGTACTTACGCCGAAAGAGAAAGCGCGCAAGCAGCTGGTCTCGCGCATGGGCGTCGATCCCGATCATGGCTGGAAAGCCAAGTACGAGATCCTCCCGGGCAAAGAGAAAGTCATCGAAGAGCTGCGCCGGCTCGCAAAGGATGCTGACACCATCTATCTCGCAACCGACTTGGATCGCGAGGGGGAAGCCATTGCCTGGCACCTGCGCGAAGCCATCGGTGGCGACGACACCCGCTACAAGCGCGTGGTGTTCAACGAAATCACCAAGAAAGCGATTCAGGAAGCCTTCTCCAAGCCGGGCGAGCTGGACATCGACCGGGTCAACGCCCAGCAGGCGCGTCGTTTCCTCGACCGCGTGGTCGGTTACATGGTCTCGCCGCTGCTGTGGGCCAAGGTCGCCCGCGGCCTGTCCGCCGGTCGCGTGCAATCGGTTGCCGTGAAGCTGGTGGTCGAGCGTGAGCGTGAAATCCGTGCGTTCAACCCGGAAGAGTACTGGGAAGTGCACGCTGACCTCGGCACCGCCAAGGGCGCCACCGTGCGCTTCGACGTGGCTCGCGAGAAAGGCGAGGCCTTCAAGCCGCTCAACGAAGCCCAGGCCATGGCCGCGCTGGAGAAGCTCAAGTCTTCCAGCTACAGCATCGTCAAGCGCGAAGACAAGCCGACCAGCAGCAAGCCGTCGGCGCCGTTCATCACCTCCACCCTGCAGCAGGCCGCGAGCAACCGCCTGGGCTTCGGGGTGAAGAAAACCATGATGATGGCCCAGCGTTTGTACGAAGCGGGCTACATCACGTACATGCGTACCGACTCCACCAACCTCTCGGCCGATGCCGTGACGATGGCGCGCACTTATATTGAAGACGAGTTCGGCAAGAAGTACCTGCCGGAAAACCCCAACGTCTACAGCAGCAAGGAAGGCGCACAAGAGGCTCACGAAGCGATTCGTCCCTCCGACGCCAATACCGAGCCAAGCAAGCTGACAGGCATGGAGCGTGACGCTGAGCGGCTCTACGAGCTGATCTGGCGCCAGTTCCTCGCCTGCCAGATGCTGCCGGCGCAATACCTGTCGACCACGGTCACCGTCGGTGCCGGCGATTTCGAGCTGCGCGCCAAGGGCCGCATCCTCAAGTTCGACGGTTACACCCGCGTGATGCCGCAGATCGCCAAGCCAGGCGATGACGACGTGCTGCCGGACATGGCCCAGGGCGACGCGATGAAGCTGATCAAGCTTGATCCGACCCAGCACTTCACCAAGCCGCCGGCGCGTTACTCGGAAGCGAGCCTGGTCAAAGAAATGGAAAAACGCGGCATCGGTCGTCCTTCGACCTACGCGGCGATCATTTCGACCATCCAGGACCGCGGTTACGTGGCGCTGCACAACCGTCGTTTCTATTCGGAAAAGATGGGCGACATCGTCACCGAGCGCCTGGCCGAGAGCTTCTCCAATCTCATGGACTACGGCTTCACCGCCGGCATGGAAGAGAACCTCGATGACGTGGCCCAGGGCGAACGCGACTGGAAAAACGTGCTCGACGAGTTCTACGGCGACTTCAAGAAGAAGCTCGAAGTAGCCGAAAGCGCCGAAGGCGGGATGCGCGCCAACCAGCCGGTGATGACGGACATTCCGTGCGTGGTGTGCGGTCGTCCGATGCAGATTCGTACGGCGTCGACCGGTGTGTTCCTCGGTTGCTCGGGCTACAGCCTGCCGCCGAAAGAACGCTGCAAGGCCACCGTCAACCTGGTGCCGGGCGATGAAATCGCCGCGGACGACGAGGGTGAGTCGGAGTCGCTGGTGTTGCGTGGCAAGCACCGTTGCCCGATCTGCAGCACGGCGATGGACGCTTACCTGCTGGACGAGAAGCGCAAGTTGCACATCTGCGGCAACAATCCGGATTGCGACGGCTACGAAATCGAAGAGGGCAGTTATCGCATCAAGGGCTACGAAGGTCCGAGCCTGGAATGCGACAAGTGCGGCAGCGAGATGCAGCTAAAGACCGGCCGTTTCGGCAAGTTCTTCGGTTGCACCAACGCGACCTGCAAGAACACCCGCAAACTGCTGAAAAGCGGTGACGCGGCGCCGCCGAAGATGGACCCGGTGAAGATGCCTGAGCTGAAATGCGAAAAGGTCAACGACACCTACATCCTGCGCGACGGTGCTTCCGGGTTGTTCCTGGCCGCCAGCCAGTTCCCGAAAAACCGCGAGACCCGTGCGCCGCTGGTGATGGAGATCGTGCCGCACAAGGACGAGATCGATCCGAAGTACCACTTCCTGTGCGAAGCACCGAAGAAAGACCCGGACGGCCTGCCCACTGTGATCCGTTACAGCCGCAAGACCAAGGAGCAGTACGTGCAGACTGAAGTCGACGGCAAGCCGACTGGCTGGAAGGCATTCTACGACGGCGGCAAGTGGACAGTAGAAGACAAGCGCCCGGCAAAAGTCGCCAAGGCGTGAAATATGCTGTCTGATTGAACACGCGGTCCCTGTAGGCGCCGGCTTGCCGGCGAAGGACGTCAACGATAACGCGCGCTGTCTGGATGAGCGCGCCGCCCTCGGGTTCTTCGCGAGCAAGCTCGCTCCTACAGAGCGCGCGCCGTTGCCACAAAAGGCCGCATGACCACCTTCGGGTGTTCATGCGGCCTTTTTGTTTTGTGCTTGCGGGAGGCGCAGGTGATCCACGACACTGTCTGACCTGCGTGAAGCAATTATTTCGTTGTGGAGGCTGCCGTCATGGCCCACGAACTCTATACCCGTACCAACCAGAAGATTTATTTCGCCGGCCTGTCGCTGGAAGCGCTCGCCAAGGCCGAAGAGGGGCGGGCGATGAACTCGCTGGCGCTGATTCAGGCCGGTCGCGAATCGGCGTTGTTTCACCTGTACGGCGCGTTGCTGGGGTTGTGTCATGAAATCGCCGGCTTCTATCGCTTGCCCCAGGCCAATGCGCCGCGGGCGGAGATGCTGCTGACCCGGGAAGTGCTGGAAGCCATCGCCATTCCTGAAATGGCCGAGATGGTCGAACTGGCGCAGAACCCGCAAACCTGGCTGGCCAGGCTGCTGGCCGCCCATGCGGCGCTGTTTCAGCCGCCTCGGGCCCCGCACAAGCCGAAAGGCGATGTAACCCAGCCACTGATCCTGGCTGTTAACCTGGATGAAGAAGAGGCGCCTCAGGAATTGAGTCGGGAAGAGCTGGAAAGCTGGCGTCAGAACCTCAAGGGCCTGGCGATCCGGTTTCGCGAAGGGTTGAACGAGTGCTGAAAAACTGAGTGTCTGGCCGCTGTTTCGCTCAGGGAAGTGTGTTGTAGGAAATTTCCCTGAGTGATGACATCTGGTCAAGATCCCGAGCGAAGCCGGGAAGATGCCTATATAATCCCCGCCTTTCTTGGAGAACTCATCCTTATGCCAACGTCCTTTCTAGAAATTGTCGAGTTACCAGACGGCCGAATCGAGCTGCGCAGGGCCGAGGACGAGGGTTCTCTGGTTACTTTGGATTTCTCCGAGGATGCCAAGGCGTTCCTGCAAGGCCAGCACGTGGAAGTCGCCAAGGCGATGTTGAGCGTCGGCGTTCAGATGGCCGGACGCCTGGTTGAAGGTGAATTTGAACCGGATCAGGGGTCGCGGATTCTTCATTGATCCCCGTCTGTCGTTTTATTGCGGACATCGTTACAGATCGGCTTCTCAACCTCGGAGAAGCCCCGCGCTGCTCAGCGCATTCCCTTTGCCCGTCAACCCCAGTGTTTCCCCGTTAACCCAGTCGAATATTCAGGCTCTGCGCGTCCCCGGTCCGGGCGGCGCTGATCAACTGTTGCCGTGAGGCTGAGCTCAGCGGGTTGAGCCAGCTGACCACCGTATGGCTGCGACCCAGGCGCAGGGCTTCGCAGGTCAGTTGCTGGGCGCTCTGGGTGCCGCGCGGCTGCAGCAGCAGGATGCGTTCGCGATTCAGGCCGGCATCGCGCAGCCAGGTCTGGGTGAGGCTGGCGGGCGGGGCGATCAGGGTCAGCCAGCGGGCGTCCTGGTCCTCGCTCAATTCCCGGAGGATCGGTGCCAGAAGGTTCAGGCAGTTCCCGGCCGCACCACGTAGCGACAGCTCGCTGAACACGTCCGGTTCGGCACTCCAGGGCGACTCGACCACCTCTTTCAGGGTCGGCGCCAACGGCTGCACCATGAACGCCTCGAACAACGGCAACTGGGCTTGCTGTGGTGTATGTGGGAACTGCATAAAGCCTCCTTTTAGCGGCGAATGACGCCGACACTCAAGCCTTCGATCACCAGTTCCTGATCTTTCAGGTTCACTTCGATTGGGGCGAATTCAGGGTTTTCGGCCAGCAGCCAGACTTTGCTGCCATCGCGCTTGAAGCGCTTGACGGTCACCTCGTCGCCGATCCGCGCGACCACGATCTGGCCGTTGCGGGCTTCACGGGTGGTATGGACGGCCAGCAGGTCGCCGTCGAAAATGCCCACGTCCTTCATGCTCATGCCATGGACCCGCAGCAGATAGTCGGCGCGAGGATGGAAGAAGGTCGGGTTGATGTTGCAGGATTCTTCGATGTGCTGCTGGGCGAGGATCGGCGCACCGGCCGCCACGCGGCCGATGATCGGCAGGGTGGATTCGTCGGCCTTGGCTTCGAAACCGGGGATGCGAATGCCGCGGGAGGCCCCCGGGGTCATCTCGATGGCGCCCTTGCGGGCCAGTGCCTTGAGGTGTTCTTCCGCCGCGTTGGGCGACTTGAAACCCAGTTCCTGAGCGATTTCCGCGCGGGTCGGCGGGTAGCCGTTGTCATCTAGGCAGCGTTTGATGAAGGCCAGAATCTCTGCTTGGCGTGGCGTCAGCTTTAGCATATTGATCGCTCTGTCTTTTTATACAGTGACTGGGATTATATACAGTGGAACGGTCTTGGCAATGCCCGTTTTTTTGCCCGCCGCCAGACGGTCGATCAAGCCGCTGATTAAAGCGTTGCCGATGTATGGTTAAATAGCTGACCGACCGTTCCCGAAACGAACCGCCAGACTTGACAAGGCTGGGACTGAAACGTATGTTTCAAACAAGTGTTTGTCAGGCGGAGTAGCCATGGCCCAGTCGGAAACCGTTGAACGCATTCTCGATGCTGCCGAGCAATTGTTCGCGGAAAAAGGTTTCGCCGAAACCTCGTTGCGTCTGATCACCAGCAAGGCCGGGGTCAATCTGGCGGCGGTGAATTATCACTTCGGCTCGAAGAAGGCGCTGATCCAGGCGGTCTTCTCGCGCTTTCTCGGCCCGTTCTGCATCAGCCTCGACAAAGAGCTGGAGCGGCGCCAGGCCAAGCCTGAAAACAAGCCGACCCTCGAAGAACTGCTGGAAATCCTCGTCGAACAAGCCCTGGTGGTGCAGCCACGCAGCGGCAACGACCTGTCGATCTTCATGCGCTTGCTGGGCCTGGCCTTCAGTCAGAGCCAGGGCCATTTGCGGCGTTACCTGGAAGACATGTACGGCAAGGTGTTCCGCCGCTACATGACGCTGGTCAACGAGGCCGCCCCGCGGATTCCACCGATCGAACTGTTCTGGCGCGTGCACTTCATGCTCGGTGCCGCGGCGTTCAGCATGTCGGGGATCAAGGCCTTGCGCGCCATTGCCGAGACCGACTTCGGCGTCAACACCTCCATCGAGCAGGTCATGCGGCTGATGGTGCCGTTCCTGGCGGCCGGCATGCGTGCCGAAACCGGCGTGACCGACACGGCCATGGCCACCGCGCAGCTGCGTCCGCGTAGCAAATCGACACCCTTTGCCGCCAAGGTTTGACCCCGCACGGGTGGGCGCGGCAGCGGACATCCGCTAAGCTGGGCGCCCATGCCGACTCTCGTTTCGAACCTGCACCCCATTGTTTGCGCCAACCGGGCTATCACCCGGGGTGACCAATGCGTGCGAGCCGGGTTTATCGTTATCAAGGAATCTCTATGACTGCTGGCCTGCAAGGCTCGTTGATGGTGGACGTCGCCGGTACCTGGCTGACGGCCGAAGATCGCCAATTGTTGCGTCAACCCGAAGTGGGTGGCCTGATCATTTTTGCGCGCAACATCGAACACCCGCGCCAGGTGCGTGAATTGAGTGCGGCGATCCGCGCCGTTCGTCCCGACTGCTGCTGGCCGGTGGACCAGGAGGGTGGGCGGGTGCAACGCCTGCGCCAGGGCTTCATCCGGCTGCCGGCCATGCGGGCCGTTGCCGACAACCCGAATGCCGAGTTCCTGGCCGAGCAGTGCGGCTGGATCATGGCCACCGAAGTGCTGGCGGTCGGCCTCGACCTGAGCTTCGCCCCGGTGCTGGATCTGGATCACCAGCGCAGCGCCGTGGTCGGCACGCGTTCGTTCGAAGGCGACCCGGAGCGCGCGGCCTTGCTGGCCGGTGCCTTCATCCGCGGCATGAACAGCGCCGGCATGGCGGCCACCGGCAAGCACTTCCCCGGTCACGGCTGGGCCGAGGCCGATTCCCATGTGGCCATCCCCACCGATCAGCGCAGCCTCGATGAGATCCGCGCCAATGACCTGGTGCCGTTCGCCCGCTTGAGCAAGCAACTGGCCGCCGTCATGCCGGCCCACGTCATTTATCCACAGGTCGATGCCCAGCCCGCCGGTTTCTCCCGCCGCTGGTTGCAGGACATCCTGCGTGGCGAGTTGCAATTCGACGGGGTGATCTTCAGCGACGACCTGTCGATGGCGGGTGCCCATGTGGTCGGCGATGCCGCCAGTCGTATCGAAGCGGCGCTGACGGCCGGTTGCGACATGGGCCTGGTGTGCAACGACCGCGCCGCCGCCGAACTCGCGCTGAGCGCCGCCCAGCGCTTGAAAGTCAAACCGTCGCCACGCATTGCGCGGATGCGCGGCCAGGCCTGGGCCAACACTGAATATCGTCAGGACCCGCGCTGGCTGGCCGCTGTCGGCGCGCTCAAAGAAGCTCAACTGATTGATTGAGGACGTTCCCCATGACGGTTTACGCGATTATCGGTGGCAGTGGCCTGACCCGGCTCGATGGCTTGGACATTCGCCAGTCACTGGCAGTGGACACGCCTTACGGCGCGCCGTCGGCCGAGGTGCAGATCGGTGAGTACGCCGGCAAGGACGTGCTGTTCCTCGCGCGCCACGGTCATCCGCACCGTTTGCCGCCGCATCGGGTGAACTACCGCGCCAACCTCTGGGCGCTGAAGCAGGCCGGCGCCGAGGCGATTCTCGCGGTCAATGCCGTGGGCGGGATTCACCCCATGATGACCCCCGGGTTTTTGTGCGTACCGCATCAGTTGATCGACTACACCAGCGGTCGCGAACACACCTATTTCGCCGATAATCTTGAACAGGTCACCCATATCGATTTCAGCGCTCCCTATAGCGAAGACCTGCGCCAGCAGCTGATCGCGGCACTGGTGGCGGAGAACGTCGGGTTTGCCAGTCAGGGCGTGTACGCCTGCACCCAGGGGCCACGGCTGGAAACCGCCGCGGAGATCGAGAGACTGGAGCGCGACGGCTGCGACATCGTCGGCATGACCGGCATGCCGGAAGCGGCCTTGGCCCGTGAGCTGGAGATGGATTACGCCTGCCTGGCGCTGGTGGTGAACCTGGCGGCGGGCAAGTCGACGGCGGTGATTACCGCGGCCGGGATCGAACAGGCGTTGCGGGATGGGATGGGGAAGGTCAATTCGACGCTGGCGCGGGTGCTGAAAGGCTAAGTTGTGCGCCACCGTCGCTAATTCATCTTCAAAAGCATCGAGTGTATGTCTGCAATTATTGAGCAAATTCAACAGCTGCCATGGGCGGAAGCATTCAGTCATCGCGCTCTGGATAAGGCGCGCAGATATGCCCATGAACGTCGGGTAAAAATTCTCGAACTTGATGATGTGTTGGTTCGTGCAACCTGCAGGGGTTCCCAAGGTAACGTCTACGAACAGCAGATCGAACTGGTCGAAGACGCCAATGGCGATTTTGAGCTGGATTGCTTCTGCTCATGCCCTGTAGTGGTCGATTGCAAACACTGCGCAACCGTTATCTATCACTTGCAGGACCTTCCTGTCGCGGCGACTGACAGTCCTGCTTCTGTTCACTTGAATCGTGAGCTGGAGCGCTGGATCGACGGTATTCCTTCTACAAGCAATCCCGCCGATGAGCCGGCACAGGGGACAAGTACGCGCCTGTTTTACACACTCAGGGCTACACCCACTGCCGGTAGATGGACGCTTGAAATCTTCAAGGCCCGCCAACTCAAGAGTGGCGTGTTGCAAGACATCAAGTCGATGTACTCGCTGTCGGACACGCTGATACGTCAACCCGGTTACCTGACGGAACTCGACCTTCGAATCGCCAGGCTGTTAGTCGCCGTTCACTCCCATCACGCGTATTACGCCGGCTATCCATTGGAAGGCAGCAGCGGCGCCGAGCTTATTGAGATGCTGTTGCGGACCTCGCGTCTTTTCCTCGATCTCCAACAGTCGCAACCCTTGACGCCTGGTATGCGCAGAGCAGGTCAATTTGTCTGGGCCGAACAAGCCAACGGCAGTTTCCGCCCGCAATGGGGCAGCGACGAAGCGCCAGTGGAAACGATCCTGGCCTTGGAGCCCTTGTACTATCTGGATCGCGAGCGGCTGCAAATCGGGCCACTGTTCAGCGAGATGGATGAAAAACTGGCGTGTCACCTGTCGTTGGCCCCGGAGATCCCGGCTCGCCAGGCCATGCAGTTCAGCCATCGGATGAGAGCGGCGACTCAAGTTGCGCCGCCGCCGCATACGTTGACGGAACGGGTCATCGAGGGCGTTTTCCCTCAGGCTCATCTGGTGCTCGCCAGCGGCACGCGTTACGTCCGCTGGCAGCATGAACCCGAGCACCGCGCCGCGTTGGCGTTCACCTACAACGGCCATCCAGTGTCGGACAGGAGCCCGGAGGTGTTGATCCTTTCAGGGACTGAAACCCAGCGTATCCAGCGCAACCCGGTCGCCGAAAAAGCCCTGCGCCAGGCCCTGCAAAAACACGGTTTCAAAAAGGCTACGCGCAAAAGCAGTCTGGACCGCCCCGGCGAAATGTTCACCCTGGCGGATGATGCGACCTGGCTGGCCTTTGCGCAGGACGGGGTCCCGGCGCTGCGGCAGCAAAACTGGCTGATCGATATCAGCGAAAACTTTCACTTCAGCGTGCAGCCTGTAGAGGAGTGGTATGCAGAGGTGGAGGAAGAGTCGGGGCACCAGTGGTTCGATCTGCAACTGGGTATCGTCGTCAACGGCGAGCGTCACAGTCTGTTACCCATCCTCCTGCATTTGTTGCGCAGCCAGCCACAGTTGATGGACCCCGCAAGCTTGGCCCAACGCAACGATGATGAACTGTTGCTGATCGGACTTGGCGACGGGCGTTTCGGTGCCAAGCCCCAGGGCAAAGTCGCGCTGCCCTATGGTCGGATCAAACCGCTGATGGCCACCTTGGGCGCGTTGTACCTGGGTGACCATGTGGGTGACTCCTTGCGTCTGAGTTTGCCGGATGCCGCGCGCCTGAGCGCGCTGGAAGGCGTACCACTGGTGTGGCAGGGCGGTGAGCGCCTGCGCGGTTTTGCCAAGCGCCTGCGTGAGTCGAACCATGCTCACGTCCCGGCGCCCGAAGGGTTGAAAGCGACCCTGCGACCGTATCAGCTGGAAGGGCTGAACTGGATGCAAACCCTTCGCGAACTGGAAGTGGGCGGCATCCTCGGCGACGACATGGGCCTGGGTAAAACCCTGCAAACCCTGGCTCACCTGCTGACGGAAAAACAGGCCGGCCGGCTCGATCATCCGGCACTGGCCGTGATGCCTACCAGCCTGATCCCCAACTGGCTCGACGAATCCCTGCGCTTTACTCCGCAGCTCAAGGTGCTGGCGCTGCATGGCGCTGCACGGCAAAAAGACTTTGCCAGCCTTGCTGAATACGACCTGGTGCTGACCACCTACGCGTTGCTGCCTCGGGACCTGGAGATTTTGCAGCCGCAAGTCTGGAGCGTGCTGATTCTCGACGAAGCGCAGAACATCAAGAATCCGCTCAGCAAAGCAGCTCAGGCCGCCCGTGATCTACAGGCTCGCCAGCGATTGTGTCTGTCCGGCACCCCGCTGGAAAACCACCTCGGCGAGTTGTGGTCGCAATTCCACTTTCTGTTGCCCGGGTGGCTGGGCGACAGCAAAACCTTCAACCGCGACTACCGCACGCCGATCGAAAAGCATGGCGACACCGAGCGGATGCGCCACCTGAGCGCTCGGATAAAACCCTTCTTGCTACGTCGCAAGAAAGACCAGGTGGCGACCGAACTGCCGCCGAAAACCGAGATTGTGCATTGGGTTGATCTCAGCGACGGGCAGCGGGATGTGTATGAAACCGTGCGGGTTGCGATGGACAAGAAGGTCCGCGACGAAATTGCCCGCAGTGGCGTTGGGCGCAGTCAGATCATCATCCTCGATGCGCTGCTCAAGCTGCGCCAGGTGTGCTGCGATCTACGGTTGATCAAGACGCCGGTCACCGCCAAATCCCTGCGTTCGGGCAGCGGCAAACTGGTCAGCCTGATGGAGATGCTGGAAGAGCTGCTCAGCGAAGGCCGCAAGATTTTGCTGTTTTCGCAGTTCACGTCGATGCTGGCTTTGATTGAGGAAGAGTTGCAGCAGCGTGGCCTGGGTTACTCGTTGCTGACCGGTGAAACGACGGATCGACGTACACCGGTCAAGGATTTCCAGAGCGGTAAAGTGCCGTTGTTTCTCATCAGTCTGAAGGCCGGTGGCACCGGGCTGAACCTCACGGCGGCGGACACGGTGATCCATTTCGATCCGTGGTGGAACCCGGCGGTCGAGAACCAGGCGACCGACCGCGCCTACAGGATCGGGCAAAACAACCCCGTGTTCGTCTACAAGCTGATTGCCAGGGGTACGGTGGAAGAAAAGATACAGGCGTTGCAGCAGGAGAAAGCCGTTCTGGCCGAAGCGGTGCTTGAAGGTGGGGCGACGGGTGGGTTGAAGCTTGAGCAGAGTGATATCGAGGCATTGTTTGCACCGCTGCCCAATCTCAAGTCCTGATAGCGTTTTTCTTCAGTAATGGCCCCATCGCGAGCTTGCTCGCGATGGCGGCCTACCAGGCGCCGCCGATCTCAGCGCTTCTCCAGCTTCTCCGGCAACGGCGCAAACAACGCTTCGATATCATCACTCTGCAACTTCCAGTCCCCGGCCTTGCGCCCGTCCAGCACGCCGGCGGCGAGGTCGGATTTTTCTTTCTGCAGGTGCTGGATCTTCTCTTCCACCGTGCCCCGGGCAATCAGCTTGTAGACGAATACCGGTTTCTCCTGGCCAATGCGATACGCGCGGTCGGTCGCCTGGTTTTCGGTCGCCGGGTTCCACCATGGGTCGTAGTGGATCACGGTGTCCGCTTCGGTCAGGTTCAAGCCAACGCCGCCGGCCTTCAGGCTGATCAGAAAGATCTGCCGCTTGCCGCTCTGGAAGTCCTTCACCGGCGTACGCCGGTCGCGGGTCTGGCCGGTCAGCAGGGCATAGGCGACACCGCGTTTGGTCAGCTCGGCCTCGATCAGCGCCAGCATTGAGGTGAACTGCGAAAACAGCAACACCCTCCGTCCTTCCTCGAACAACTCCTCGAGCATTTCCATCAGGCTGTCGAGCTTGCCCGAGGTGCTGCCGCGCGCGGGCAGGGTGGCTTCGTTGACCAGGCGCAAATCGCAGCACACCTGGCGCAGCTTGAGCAGCGCCTCGAGAATGATGATCTGGCTGCGCGCCACGCCCTTGCGGGTGATTTCGTCGCGGACTTTCTTGTCCATCGCCAGGCGCATGGTTTCGTACACGTCGCGCTGGGCTTCGTTGAGTTCGACCCAGTGGATGATCTCGGTTTTCGGCGGCAACTCGGTGGCCACCTGCTCCTTGGTCCTGCGCAACAGGAAGGGTTTGATCCGACCGTTGAGGTGTTGCAGGCGTACTTCACTGCCGCGCTTTTCAATCGGCACGCGGTAATCGCGGTTGAAGCTTTTTATATCGCCAAGCCAGCCGGGCAACAGGAAGTGAAACAGTGACCACAGCTCGCCCAGGTGATTCTCCAGTGGCGTGCCACTCAGGCACAGGCGCTGGCGCGCATTCAGCTCGCGCGCGGCCTGGGCCGCCTTGCTGTTGGGGTTCTTGATGTACTGCGCCTCATCCAGCACCAGTACGTGCAACGGCTGCGCCGCCAGCCGTTCGACGTCCTTGGGCAGCAGCGCATAGGTGGTGAGGATCAGGTCGTAATCGGCCAACTGGTCGAAATGCTTTTTGCGACTGGCGCCGTACAGCGCCAGCACCTTGAGTTGCGGGGTGAAGTGCGCCGCTTCATCGAGCCAGTTGGGGATCAGGCTGGTGGGCATCACCACCATGCACGGCCGATCGAGGCGCCCGGCGTTTTTCTCGCTGAGAATGTGCGCCAGGGTCTGCAGGGTTTTACCCAGCCCCATGTCGTCCGCGAGAATCCCGCCGACTTCCAGTTGGCGCAACGACTGCATCCAGCTCAGGCCTTCCAGCTGATACGGACGCAAGGTGGCGTTCAGGCCTTCGGGGGCGGTGGCGGTGTGATCCTTGATGTCCCGCAGGCGCTGGGCAAAGGTGCGGATCTGTTCGCCGCCTTCCCACAGCAGCGGCAGGTCTTCCAGCGGATTCAGGCGCGTGGCGTCGGCCTTGCTCAGGCGCAGGGTGGTCTCGCCGGGCTCTTGCAGATAGAACTCGCCGAGGGTCGCCAGTACCGGTTTCAAGCGGCCGAAGGGCAGGGCGACTTGCAAGGGCCCGTGTTCGGAATTGGGACGGTGGGGGATGTTCACCAGGATCAGCTCGTCGTCGCGCCGCCGGGCCAGGCGCTCCGGGTTGAGGATCTCGGTGTGGGAGCGCATCAGGTTCAACAGGATCGGCAGCAGGCTCAGGCGCTCACCGTTGACGATGATCCCCAGTTCCAGGTCGAACCAGTCACGTTCAGGGGCCTGTTCGACCGTGGCGTACCAGTCGTCCACCGCCGTCAGGTCGAAACCGAAGTCCTCGTCGATCTGCAACTCCCAGCCCTGGGTGCGCAGCTTCGGCAGTTCATTGAGGGTGAAGGTCAGCCAGGCGCTGTCGTTGACCATCTCGAACAGCTCGCCGGCGCTTTCCGGCAGGGCTTTGCTTTGCCGGGTGGCGACCTTGAAGCCGAGGATTCGCAACTGTTCCCTGTAGGATTGTTCGATTTCCGGATGACGTTTTATCCGCAGTGTCTGGGTTTCCTGGCGAATCAGCACGTCGGCGTTCTTCTGCCCGCTGACGTATTCATCCAGGTAGCTGAACGACAGGGCGGCGCGATGCTGGATGTAGCGCTGCATCTTGCCGTTGCGCGGTTCGAAGGCGCTGAACTCGACGCTCGCCAGCCACAGGCGCGGCACCGGTTGCACGTTGTCCACCAGCACTTGGGGCGCTTTCGGGTTGCGGTTGTCCAGCACCGCCTGGAGTTTTTCCAGCAGCTCGGCGTCTTTGGCCGCGGCGGGGTAGTTGAGGGTTTCCTGCACTTGCAGCAACACCGCCGCGCAATGTTTGCAGTTGCTGTGGACCGGGCACGTGCAGTGGGCGTCGATCATCAGCAACGTGCCTTTGGCCGACTCGCGCAGGCGAATCGTCTGACGGTAAACGTTAGCGCCAGAGCCTTCGCAGGCGGCGATGATGGTGGCGTCGCCGGCCTCGACGATCCTGACGCGATTTTCCAGGGCGTAGCGGCGGCCACGCTCCAGGCTCTGTTCCTTGAATCGGCTGACCCAGGAAGGTGCCAGGGGTTTGCTCAGGGTCGGGGACATAAGGACTTCAATCAGTCCGGAATTTCATCGGGGACTGGCCGAGGCGCAGGGGCGGTCAGCGAAGTGATCTTGATCAGCAGGCCGAGGTGGCCGTTGTCGAGGAAGTTCAGCTGGCCGTTCTTGGTGTGGCTTTCCTGTTTCATGCGTTCGCTGGCAGTGACCATGCCGTTGGCGTCGATCTGGTTGACCCAGAAATCCGCGTCGACGTCGGTAAAGCGCCCCAGTTTCAGGCTCAGCGTGCCCTCGATCGGGAACTGGCCGAATTGTTCCGCGCCGTCGCTGATCGCGACTTTGCTGGCCTCTTCACCGAGGTTCTGCTGCCACGCCTTGTGCAGCAATACCGTGTAGTCGTTGCTGGCGGTGAGCTTCTCCACTTCGGGATTGAGGCTCGGCGTGCGGAAGCTGTCGGGGTCGATGCGCTGGGCGCCGGCCGCCCAGTCTTCCGGCGCGGCTTTGCTGACAATGGCAGGCACGGCGTTTTGCCGCACCAGGATCATTTCGACCTGATACAGATCATCGGCAAATGCCGTCGGGATGACCAGAGTCATCAACGTAGGGACGACCAAAGCCATCAACAAGGTCAGTGTGCGGAACAGGCGCATGCGGCGTCCTTCAAGCAGTTTTCGGAATGAGGCGCTCGAACAGCGCCTCTACAGTATTAAAGCGCTCTTCCGGGCGTTCCATTGGCACCTGGAATTTAAACATCGTCGCGCCTTCGAATTTGTAGCGTTTGGGCTGACTCTGGATCAGTTTGATCAGCGTCAGCGGGTCGACCGGCGTTTGCGTGGCGAACTCGATCCGGCCGCCTTGCGGGCCGCCGTCGACTTTCTTGATGCCCAGCAACTCGGCCTGCAACTTCAGCGCGGTGATGCGCATCAGGTTCTTGGTCGGCTCCGGCAACAGGCCGAAACGGTCGATCATCTCCACTTGCAGGTCCTTGAGGCCTTCCTCATCGGCGGCCGAGGCAATGCGCTTGTACAGGATCAGGCGCGCATGCACGTCCGGCAGGTAGTCTTCGGGAATCAACGCCGGTACCCGCAGGTTGACTTCCGGACCGCCGCCCAACGGCTGATCGAGGTTCGGTTGTTCGCCCTTGCGGATCGATTTCACCGCGCGCTCGAGCATTTCCATGTACAGGGTGAAACCGACGGCCTGGATCTGCCCGCTCTGCCCGTCGCCGAGCAGTTCGCCGGCGCCACGGATTTCCAGGTCGTTGGTGGCGAGCACGAAGCCCGCGCCGAGGTCCTGGGTATTGGCGATCGCTTCCAGGCGCTTTTCCGCGTCCGGGGTGATCTGCTGGCGCGGCGGCGTCAGCAGGTAAGCATACGCCTGGTGGTGGCTGCGACCGACCCGGCCGCGCAGCTGGTGCAACTGTGCCAGGCCGAACTTGTCGGCCCGCTCGATGATGATGGTGTTGGCGCTCGGCACGTCGATGCCGGTCTCGATGATGGTCGAGGCGATCAGCACGTTGAAGCGCTTGTGATAGAAGTCGCTCATCACTTGTTCGAGATCGCGTTCGCGCATCTGCCCGTGGCCGATGCCGATCCGCGCTTCCGGGACCAGTTCGGCGAGGTCGGCGGCGCATTTCTCGATGGTCTTCACGTCGTTGTGCAGGTAATAGACCTGGCCGCCACGCAACAGCTCACGCAACAGGGCCTCCTTGACCGTGCTCTTGTTCTGCTCCATGACGAAGGTGCGCACCGACAGGCGACGGGCCGGCGGCGTGGCGATGATCGACAGGTCGCGCATGCCCGACACCGCCATGTTCAGCGTGCGCGGGATCGGCGTCGCGGTCAGGGTCAGGATGTCGACTTCACTGCGCAGGGCCTTGAGCTGTTCCTTTTGCCGGACACCGAAGCGGTGTTCTTCGTCGATGATCACCAACCCGAGGTTTTTGATCTTGACGTCGTCCTGCAGCAGCTTGTGCGTGCCGATGACGATGTCGATCTTGCCTTCGGCCAGGTCCGCGACCGCGGCGTTGACTTCCTTGGTCGACTTGAAGCGGCTCATCACTTCCACGGTCACCGGCCAGTCGGCAAAGCGGTCGCGGAAGCTGTTGTAGTGTTGCTGGGCGAGCAGGGTGGTCGGCACCAGGATCGCCACCTGCCGGCCGCCGTGCACCGCGATGAACGCCGCGCGCATCGCCACTTCGGTCTTGCCGAATCCGACGTCGCCGCAGACCAGGCGATCCATCGGCTTGGGCGCGAGCATGTCGCTGCGCACCGCGTCGATGGTGGTTTGCTGGTCCGGGGTTTCTTCGAAGGGGAAGCCGGCGCTGAAGGTCGCGTAATCGGCTTTCGGGTCTTCGAAGGCATACCCTTCGCGAGCGGCGCGGCGGGCATAGATGTCGAGCAGTTCGGCGGCGACGTCGCGCACCTGTTCGGCGGCTTTGCGCTTGGCTTTCTGCCAGGTCTCGGAGCCGAGGCGGTGCAGCGGGGCCAGGGCATCGTCGCTGCCGGTGTAGCGTGCGATCAGGTGCAGGTTGGCCACCGGCACGTACAGCTTGGCGTTTTCGGCGTATTCGAGGGTCAGGAATTCGGCGGCCTGGCTGTCGATCTCAAGAATGGTCAGGCCCAGATAACGCCCGACACCGTGGTCGATGTGCACCACCGGCGCGCCTTCGCGCAGCTCGGTGAGGTTCTTGATCACCGCATCGTTGTTGGCGTCGGCGCGCTTTTCGCGGCGCCGGCGCTGCATCGCGCGCTGGCCGAACAGCGGGCTTTCGGCGACCAGGGCCAGGGCCGGGTCGTCGAGCACCAGGCCTTCGTCGAGCGGCGCAATGGTGATCGCCAGGCGCTCTTTGCTGGCGACAAAGTCCGGCCAGCTGTCGACGGTTTTCGGGCGCAGCTTCAGGCGCTCGAGCAATTCCAGCAGGACTTCGCGACGGCCGGCGGACTCGGCGGTGAACAGCACGCGCCCGGGGAACTCGTCGAGGAAGCTGGCCAGCGCCGCCAGCGGTTGGCTGGCCTTGGCTTCGATGGCCAGGTTCGGCAGTTCGCGAGCGGGGAAGCGCTCGCGGCCGACGCCGGTTTCCACATCCTGTTGACTGGCGACCACCCGCGGCCAGTTCTTCAGGCGGGCGAAGCAGTCTTCCACCGGCAGGAACAGCTCGGCGGGCGGCAATAAAGGCCGCGCCGGATCGACGCGGCGCTCTTCATAACGGTTGCGCACGTCGTTCCAGAAGTTTTCCGCGGCCTGTTCGATGCCCGGCAGGGAAAACACCTGGGTGTCCTGGGGCAGGTAATCGAACAGGGTCGAGGTTTCGTCGAAGAACAGCGGCAGGTAGTACTCGATACCGGCCGGAGTGATGCGGCTGCTCAGGTCCTGGAAGATCGGGCAGCGCCGGAAGTCGACGTCGAAGCGCTCGCGAAACCGCGCCTTGAAGCGCGTGACCGCATCCTTTTGCAGCGGAAACTCTCGCGCCGGCAGCAGGCGAACGGTGTCCACCTTGTCGATGGACCGCTGGTTTTCCGGATCGAAGGTACGCAGGCTCTCGATTTCGTCATCGAACAGGTCGATGCGGTAGGGCAGTTTGCTGCCCATCGGGAACAGGTCGATCAGCGAGCCGCGCACGGTGAATTCGCCGTGCTCGTACACCGTGTCGACGTAGCGATAGCCTGTGGCCTCGAGCCGGGTGCGCATCTGCTCGACGTCGAGTTTCTGGCCGACGTCCAGCACCAGGCTGCTGCCGAGCAGGAATCGGGTCGGCGCCAGGCGATGCAGGGCCGTGGTGATCGGCACCACCAGCACGCCATGACTCAGCTCCGGCAGCCGGTACAGGGCGGCGATGCGCTGGGAAATGATGTCCTGGTGCGGCGAGAACAGGTCGTAGGGCAGGGTTTCCCAGTCCGGGAAATGCAGCACGGGCAAATCCGGGGCGAAGAAACTCAGCTCCTGTTCCAGCCGTTCGGCACTTTGGCTGTCGGCGGTCACGAGCAGGGTAAAGCGCTTGGCTGCGCTGGCAGCCTCGGCGATGGCCAGGCTCAGGGCGGCACCGGGCAGGTTGCCCCAGTGCTGTTTACCTGCCGCGGCAGGGAGAAGCGGTAGACGCAGAACGGGCACGGAAGGTTGAGCTCCAAGCGTTGCGACAAAGTCGGTAATTGTAACGGTCCCGGGTGCCGCCTGTCAGTTGCAGACTGTGTCTATTACGCAATGGGACAAATGTAGTGGTAATGACAAAATCGGCCGGTTTTTCAGGAAAAATCACGGATTATGTAGTGGCAAACGCAACCTGTGTTACGGATGGTTACGGACAAGGCAGCGCTGTCTCCAAAAATTTGACTCGGCTGCAGGCCACGTTATTACTGGGCTGGAGCGGTGCGTGATTTTTTTTCAGGAAAAGTTGTTACTGGTTGCGCGACAGGCGCGCATTGCTACGGGAGCCACTCGGCGGCATAATGTAGCCCCTTTTTTCTGCCCCTACATGTGGAAGGTTCCCGTGACTCAGAAGCCCGACCAGTGTCTTGGTGAATGGATCGACCGTGAAGCACTCGCAGAAGCGATGATTCCGCTTATCGGTCAGCTCTACCGCAATAACAACGTGGTGAGCTCGATCTATGGCCGCAGCCTGATCAATCGTTCAGTCATCGCGATTCTCAAAGCTCACCGCTTTGCCCGTCATCGCCAGTCCGATGACAGCGAATTGTCCGTCCACGAAACATTCCCGCTGCTCAAGGCGATGAGCGAGCTCAAGCTGGGCGCCGCTTCGGTCGACCTGGGCAAGCTTGCAGTCAAGTTCAAGGCCGAAGGCAATGGCCGCAGCGCCGAAGACTTCGTCCGTGACGAGCTGGCCGATGTGGTTGGCAAGCAAAACGGTTCCGGCCGTACCGGTACCGACGTTGTCCTGTACGGCTTCGGTCGTATCGGCCGTCTGCTGGCGCGTATCCTGATCGAGAAAACCGGTGGTGGCGACGGCCTGCGTCTGCGCGCCATCGTGGTCCGCAAGGGCGCCGAGAACGATCTGGTCAAGCGTGCCAGCCTGCTGCGCCGCGACTCGGTGCATGGTCCGTTCGATGGCACCATCACCATTGATGAAGCCAACAACACCATCACCGCCAACGGCAACCTGATCCAGGTTATCTACGCGAAAAACCCGACTGAGGTGGATTACACCCAGTACGGCATCAAAGACGCGCTGCTGGTGGACAACACCGGTGTATGGCGTGACGCCGAGGGCCTGGGCCAGCACCTGACTTGCCCGGGTATCGACCGCGTAGTGTTGACCGCGCCTGGCAAAGGCAAGCTGAAGAACATCGTTCACGGCATCAACCACGGTGAAATCACCGCTGACGACAAGATCGTGTCCGCCGCTTCCTGCACCACCAACGCCATCGTGCCGGTGCTGAAGGCTGTGAATGACAAGTTCGGCATCATCAACGGTCACGTCGAAACGGTTCACTCGTACACCAACGACCAGAACCTGATCGACAACTTCCACAAAGGCGATCGCCGTGGCCGTAGCGCCGCGCTGAACATGGTGATCACCGAGACCGGTGCCGCCACCGCTGCTGCCAAGGCCCTGCCTGAGCTGGCCGGCAAGCTGACCGGTAACGCGATCCGTGTTCCGACGCCGAACGTGTCGATGGCCATTCTCAACCTGAACCTTGAGAAAGGCGCTACCCGTGAAGAGATGAACGAGTACCTGCGCTACATGGCGCTGCACTCCGATCTGCATAAGCAAATCGACTACGTCAATTCGCAGGAAGTGGTGTCCACCGACTTCGTCGGCTCGCGCCACGCAGGCGTGGTGGACGCTGAAGCGACCATCGTCCAGGACAACCGCGTTGTGCTGTACGTGTGGTACGACAACGAGTTCGGTTACAGCTGCCAGGTAGTGCGTGTGATGGAAGACATGGCCGGGGTAAACCCGCCAGCGTTTCCGCGCTAAGCATTAGCTGCAAATGAAAACGCCCCGGCTTTGGTCGGGGCGTTTTTGTTTGTGGGGTTTGTCAGTTGCTATCAATGTTGCCTGGCACACCGCTTTCGCTGGCAAGCCAGCTCCTACAAGGTTTTGTGGTGTTTACACGATAGTGGTCACGCCAAATATCCTGTAGGAGCTGGCTTGCCAGCGAAGGTCTGTCAGTTGCTATCAATGTTGCCTGGCACACCGCTTTCGCTGGCAAGCCAGCTCCTACAGTTCTATCGCATAATGGCTGGCCTTGGCGGTGTGTCGGGGGGGCTTCAGGAGATGCAGGTGTTGTTGAAGGGGCGGCTGATTGGAATGGTGGTGCTGGCCGGCGTATTGTCCGGCTGCGGCAACGGCGACTCCATGGAAAGCTTCGGCGGCCCGACCATGGGCAGCACTTACTCGGTCACCTACCTGCGCCAGGCCGGTCTTCCGGCGCCGGCGCAAGTCCGGGGCGAGGTCGAGAAGATCCTCGCGCAAGTCGATCGGCAGATGTCGACCTACCGCAGCGACTCCGATATCGAGCGCTTCAACGCGCTGCCCGCCAACCGCTGCCAGCCAATGCCCGCGCCGATCCTCAAGCTGGTCCGTGTCGCCGAGCAGCTGTCGGAACAAAGCGCAGGCTCCTACGACTTGACGGTGGAACCCTTGCTCAATCTCTGGGGGTTCGGCCCGCAAGGCCGTGCGGAAACAGTCCCTTCCGCCCAGGCGCTGGCCGAGGTGCAACAACGAGTCGGCTACCAGCATTTACGCATCGAAGGCGATCAGCTGTGCAAGGACGCCGCGGTCGAAGTCGACTTCAACAGCATCGCCGCCGGCTACGCCGTCGACACTATTGCCGCCAGGCTCGAGGCGTTGGGCATCCACAATTACCTCGCCGAAGCCACCGGCGAACTCAAGGCGGCCGGCAAGAAACTCGATGGCTCACCCTGGCGCATCGCCCTCGAGGAGCCGCGGGATGATCGCCAGGTCGCGCAACGCATCCTGGCGGTCGACGGCTACAGCGTTTCCACCTCCGGTGATTACCGAAATTATTTCGAGCAGGGCGGCAAGCGCTATTCCCACACCTTCGACGCCCGCACCGGTGCACCGGTGTCACACGCCCTGGCGTCAGTCACGGTGATTCATCCTTCAGCGTTGATGGCCGATGGCTTGTCCACCCTGTTGCTGATTCTCGGCCCGGTGCGCGGTTGGGACTACGCCGAAAAACACGACATCGGCGCCTTCTTTGTGATTCGTGCCGATCGCGGTTTCGTCATACGCACCAATCAGGCGTTTGAGCGCCTGAGCGGGGCCGAGACCGAGTGATCACGGCGATCCCCGCATTGAAAACTGGCGTTGTAGTGCAGGCAAAAGTAGCCTACGACACGACCAAGGGTTAATGTGCCCGGCGTTGACGCTTCTATAGACTGTGTCCCGGGTTCTGCACTGGCCCCAAAATTGTTCCTTCACGCCGCAGATCGGCGTGATTTAGCCGCAGGTGCCGAGGGCGCCGCGGCCTGTTCTGAGGAGTACGCATGGCTGTCTACAACTACGACGTGGTGGTACTGGGTTCCGGCCCGGCGGGAGAAGGCGCGGCAATGAACGCCGCCAAGGCAGGGCGCAAGGTGGCGATGGTCGATAGCCGTCGCCAGGTCGGCGGCAACTGCACCCACCTGGGTACCATCCCGTCCAAGGCACTGCGTCACTCGGTCCGGCAGATCATGCAGTTCAACACCAACCCGATGTTCCGGGCCATTGGTGAGCCGCGCTGGTTCTCGTTCCCGGACGTGCTGAAAAGCGCCGAGAAAGTCATTTCCAAACAAGTCTCTTCGCGCACCGGCTACTACGCCCGCAACCGCGTCGACGTGTTCTTCGGCACCGGCAGCTTCGCCGACGAGCAAACCATCGAAGTGGTCTGCGGCAACGGCGTGGTCGAGAAACTGGTGGCCAAGCACATCATCATCGCCACCGGCTCGCGTCCGTATCGTCCGGCGGACATCGATTTCCACCACCCGCGCATCTACGATAGCGACACCATCCTCAGCCTCGGCCACACCCCGCGCAAACTCATTGTTTACGGCGCCGGCGTGATCGGTTGCGAATACGCCTCGATCTTCAGCGGCTCTGGGGGTGCTGGTCGAGCTGGTGGATAACCGCGGCCAGTTGCTGAGCTTCCTCGACTCGGAAATTTCCCAGGCCCTGAGCTACCACTTCAGCAACAACAACATCACGGTTCGCCACAACGAAGAATACGACCGCGTCGAAGGCGTGGACAGCGGCGTGATCCTGCACCTCAAGTCCGGCAAGAAGATCAAGGCCGACGCCTTGCTCTGGTGCAACGGCCGTACCGGCAACACCGATCAGCTGGGTCTGGAAAACGTTGGCGTGAAGGTCAACGGCCGCGGCCAGATCGAAGTCGACGAGGCCTACCGCACCTGCAAGCCGAACATCTACGGCGCCGGTGACGTGATCGTTTGGCCGAGCCTGGCCAGTGCCGCGCACGACCAGGGTCGTTCGGCCGCCGGCAGCATCGTCGACAACCACAGCTGGCGCTTCGTCAACGACGTGCCGACCGGCATCTATACGATTCCGGAGATCAGCTCGATCGGCAAGAACGAGCAGGAGCTGACCCAGGCCAAGGTGCCGTACGAAGTGGGCAAGGCGTTCTTCAAGGGCATGGCGCGGGCACAGATCGCCGGCGAGCCCCAGGGCATGCTGAAGATCCTGTTCCACCGCGAGACCCTGGAAGTGCTGGGCGTGCATTGCTTCGGTTACCAGGCGTCGGAGATCGTGCACATCGGCCAGGCGATCATGAACCAGCCGGGCGACCTCAATACCCTGAAGTATTTCGTCAACACCACGTTCAACTACCCGACCATGGCCGAAGCCTATCGGGTCGCCGCCTACGATGGCCTCAACCGGCTTTTTTGAGCGGCTCCGGCCGGTGGCCTGAGCCGGCCGGGGAGACCGATTTCAGCAATTCTCGAGCGTGGCGCTGGCCAAACCGGGAAAGTCTGTAATCAGGCTGTCAACGCCGAAGTCGGCGAGCCTGCGCATCAGCGCGGGCTCGTTGACTGTCCACACCGACACATGCAGCCCCTGACGCTGCGCCCTCTGCAGGCGTTCCGGCGTACACAGGGTCCAGTTCAGCGCCAGGATCTCACAGCCATAGCTTTGCGCGACCTTCAGCGGGTCGAGCCAGGCGTATTCGGCCACCAGCCCGCGGGACACGTCCGGCACCAGGTCCAGCGCGGCTTTGAGCACTTCCCGCGAGCTCGAGGTGATCGTCACCTTGTCCAGCAGGCCATGGCGCTGGGCCATTTCCCGAATCGCCAGCACGGTGGAGGCGGCGCGGGTGCGTGAAGCGCTTTTGACCTCCAGTTGCCAATGCTCGAAATCGCATTGCTCGAACAGCGTTTCCAGGGTCGGGATCGGGCACGGCTTGATCCAGCCCGGGCCGCCCTTGCGCGCGTCGTAGGTCACCAGTTCCGCCGCGGTGTGCTCGACCACCTTGCCGCGCCGGTCGGTGGTGCGCTTGAGGGTCGGGTCGTGGATGACCATCAACTCGCCATCCATGGACAGGTGCAGGTCCAGTTCGCAGCGGCGCACGCCGTGCTTGAGACATTCCTGAAAACTGGTCAGGGTGTTTTCCGGTGCTTCGCCCTTGGCGCCGCGATGGCCGTAGATGAGGGTCACGGTTCTTCCTTAAGTTAAATGCCTGATTCGGTTTGTTCGCGGGCCAGGCGTCGTTCCTGGGCCTGCTTGTGCAAGATGTAGCGGGCCAGCAATTGCCGCTGGGCATCGGTTGCGTGTTCGAACGCGGTGCCGATGACGTAGCCGTCGCCCTGGCGGTCGCAATGGATCACGCGCGCGCGCAGCAGCAGGCCGAGGGCTTGGGGCATCAACACCAGTTTCACCGACAGCCGTGCGCCCGCGGCAAGCGGTGTCGGGTACTGGAAGTCGATGCCGCCTTCGGAAATGGTCACCGGCTGCGGTTCGCCGATCTGCCCGAGCACGGTGATGGCGATCACCTGGCTGAGCAGATCGATGCGTTTGTTCTGGGATTTGAGGAACGCCGCAAGGGGCCGGTCGCGCTCGCTGATCTGGCGCAGCAGGTGTTGCGACTCGTATTCGCTGAGGTGCAGTTCGCTGAGCAGGTTGAACAGCTGAGAAGCATCCTGCAACACTTCCTGGCCCAAGGCTTCGGGCGCGGACAGAGGCCGAATTTCCAGTGCGATCATGTCCTCGATACGGTAGTATTCGCGGTGATCTTCATCATCTAATGTCGACATGGCGAACCCATGGTAGCGGCGGTGGTCTGAGTGTAAAGCTGGTTATCGACCCCCGCCACAAGGACGTTCCTTTTCCCTCCGAACAAGCCCCGACATGTTCAGACCTCTCTTCGTATTTATTGGCACGCGTTATACCCGTGCAAAGCGTCGCAACCATTTTGTCTCCTTCATTTCCCTGACCTCGATCATTGGACTCGCCCTCGGCGTGGTCGTGATGATCGTGGTGCTGTCGGTCATGAACGGCTTCGATCATGAGATGCGCACCCGCGTGCTGGGCATGGTGCCCCACGCGACCATCGAGTCCGGTGAACCGATCAACGACTGGCCGAGCCTGGCCGCCCAGGTCAAGCAGAACCCGCAGGTGACGGCCGTGGCGCCGTTCACCCAGATGCAGGGGTTGCTGACCAACAAGGGCAAGGTCTCCAAGGTGTTGCTCAATGGCATCGATCCGGCGCTGGAGCGGCAGGTGTCGATCATCGACAAGTTCATGCTGCAGGGCCAGCTCGACGCCCTGGCGCCGGGCAGCTTTGGCATCGTCATCGGCGACAAGGCGGCGGCCAAGCTCGGTGCGGCCATCGGCGACAAGCTGACGTTCGTCGCGCCGGAAGTCACCGTGACCCCGGCCGGGATGTTCCCGCGCATGAAACGCTTTACCGTGGTCGGCATCTTCCATGTCGGCGCCGGTGAGATCGACGGCTACCTGGGCGTGACCAACCTGCAGGACCTGGCCCGGCTGCATCGCTGGAAGCCGGAGCAGGTGCAGGGCATCCGCCTGAAGTTCGACGACCTGTTCCAGGCGCCGCGCACCGCGTGGAACATCGCCCAGCAACTCGGCGAAGATCATTACTACGCCCGGGACTGGACCCGCACCCACGGCAATCTGTATCAGGCGATCCGCATGGAAAAAGCCATGATCGGCCTGCTGTTGCTGCTGATCGTCGCGGTGGCGGCGTTCAACATCATTTCCACGCTGGTGATGGTGGTGAACGACAAGAAGGGCGACATCGCGATCCTGCGGACCCTGGGCGCCACGCCGGGTTCGATCATGGCGATCTTCATGGTGCAGGGCACGGTGATCGGTGTGGTCGGGACGCTGATCGGCGCCGTGGTCGGGATCTTCGCCGCGCTGAACGTCAGCGCCGCGATCTCGGCCCTCGAAGGCCTGATCGGGCATAAATTTCTCAACGCCGACGTGTACTTCATCGATTACCTGCCGTCGCAAGTGCAGAGCGACGATGTGTTGATGGTCTGCGCCGCCGCGCTGGTCCTGAGTTTTCTCGCCACCCTGTATCCAGCCTGGCGTGCCGCGCGCACCCAGCCTGCGGAGGCGTTACGTTATGAGTGAGTCGAGCATGAGTGATAAAGCAATCTTGAGCTGCCGCAACCTGGGCAAATCCTACGAGGAAGGCCCGGAGTCGGTCGAGGTCCTGGCCAACCTGCAACTGGAGTTGCATCCGGGTGAGCGGGTGGCGATTGTCGGCACCTCGGGTTCGGGCAAAAGTACTTTGCTCAACCTGTTGGGCGGCCTCGACACGCCGACCAAGGGCAGCGTCTGGCTGGATGGCGAAGAGCTGTCGGCCTTGAGCGAGAAGAATCGCGGCCTGCTACGCAACCGGTCGCTGGGGTTCGTCTACCAGTTCCACCATTTGCTGCCGGAGTTCACCGCGCTGGAAAACGTCTGCATGCCGCTGCTGATCGGCAAGACGGCTATTCCAGAGGCGCGTAAACGGGCGACGGCGCTGCTGGAGCGGGTAGGGCTGGGCCATCGCCTGGAACACAAGCCGTCTGAACTGTCCGGTGGCGAACGCCAGCGCGTGGCCATCGCCCGTGCCCTGGTGAACCAGCCAGGCCTGGTGATGCTCGACGAGCCGACCGGCAACCTCGACTCCCACACCGCCCAGGGCATTCAGGATTTGATGCTGGAACTCAGCGTGTCGATGCGCACCGCGTTCCTGGTGGTGACCCACGACATGAACCTGGCTCGCCAGATGGATCGCGTCCTGCACTTGCAGGAAGGTTGCCTGACGCCCATCTGACTGGCCGCAACCCGACGTCACTGAAGGGTGCGTCGGGTCTTTTATATTTATACGGTGCCCCTGCGAATGTTCAGACCGTTATCGATCTTCATCGGCGCGCGCTATACCCGCGCCAAGCGCCGCAATCGCTTTGTTTCCTTCATCTCGATGACCTCGATGATCGGCCTCGCCCTGGGCGTGCTGGCGATGATCGTGGTGCTGTCGGTGATGAACGGCTTCCAGCGCGAAATGAGCTCGCGCATCCTCGGCATGGTGCCCCATGCGACCATCGTCGGCGTCAATCCGATCGATGATTGGCAGCCGGTGGCCGCCGCCGCGATGAAAAATCCCGAAGTGACCGCGGCCGTGCCGTTCACCGAGATGGAAGGCATGCTGTCCTACAAGGGCACGATGCAGCCGATCCAGGTCAGCGGGGTCGATCCGGCGCTGGAAGGCAAGGTCTCGATCGTCGCCCAGCATATCGTCCAGGGGCGTCTCGATGCCTTGAAACCGGGCGAGTTCGGCGTGGTGATCGGCGAGATCACGGCGCGGCGTTTCCGCTTGAACGTCGGCGACAAGATCACCTTGATCGTGCCGGAAGTCAGCACCGCACCGGGCGGGATCACCCCGCGCATGCAGCGGCTGAACGTGGTCGGCGTGTTCAAGGTCGGTGCCGAGCTGGATGGCTCGATGGCGCTGATCCACCTGGCCGATGCCGCGCAGATGCAGCGCTGGGAGCCGAATCAGGTGCAAAGCGTGCGCCTGGCGGTGAAGGATCTGTATGCGGCGCCCCAGGTCTCCAGCGAGGTGGCGGCGGGTCTCGGCAGTGCCTACCGGGCTGACGACTGGACCCACACCCAGGGCAGCCTGTTCAGCGCGATGAAGATGGAAAAAACCATGATCGGCCTGCTGTTGCTGATGATCGTCGCCGTGGCCGCGTTCAACATCATCGCGACCCTGATCATGGTGGTGAACGACAAGGGCGCGGACATTGCGATCCTGCGCACCATCGGTGCCACTCCTCGGCAGATCATGGCGATCTTCATGGTCCAGGGCACGGTGATCGGGGTCGTCGGTACCTTGATCGGCGGTGTGCTGGGGGTGATTGCGGCGCTGAATGTCAGTGAGCTGGTGGGCTGGGTGGAGCGGGTGAGCGGGCAGCACATCTTCAGTTCCGATGTGTATTTTGTCAGTAACCTGCCTTCGGAATTGCAGGGGGCGGATGTGTTGTTGATCTGCTCGGCAGGGTTCATCCTGAGTTTCCTGGCCACGGTTTATCCGGCCTGGCGTGCGGCGAAGACTGAGCCGGCTACCGCGCTGCGTTATTCGTAAGCCGTTACACCGCGGGACCCTGTAGGAGCTGGCTTGTCGGATCGCCGCACCGCAGCGAAGGCGGCCTTGAATCTTGTATCGATTTCGAGGGCCTCTTCGCTGGCAAGCCAGCTCCTACAAGGGATCAGATCAATTCCCCCTCGGTAATTCGATCACAAACCTGGTCCACTCCTTTTCTGACTCACACCGAATCTGCCCCCCATGGGCCCGAATGATCGACCGGGTAATCGCCAACCCCAACCCCGCATGCTCACTGCTGCCTTCATGCCGTGCCGGATCAGCCCGATAAAACCGGTCAAACAAGCGCGGCAGCAACGCCCCGTCAATGCCTGCGCCGCTGTTCTCGACAGTCAGGCGCAACCCCTCAGGCTGTTCAACAAGCCGCACCCGGACCTCACCCTCAGCCGGGGTAAACCGCAACGCATTATCCAGCAGATTGGACAGCGCCCGCCGCAACATGCTGCGATCGCCCTCCATCCGCGCGCTGCCTTCACGGCTCAACCTGACCTGCGCGTCCTCCGCCAACGGCGCAAAAAACTCCAGCAACAGATCCACTTCCTCCGCCAGTTCCAGCGGCTCGCGCCTGGGCATCAACAAGCCATGGTCCGCCTTGGCCAGGTACAGCATGTCGTTGACCAGTTGCGCCATCCATTGCAGTTCTTCGAGGTTGCTGTGCAGCGCTTCGCGATAATCCTCGATCGGCCGCGGGCGGGTGAGGGTGACCTGGGTGTGGGTCAGCAGGTTCGACAGCGGCGTGCGCAGTTCGTGGGCGATGTCGGCGGAGAACGCCGAGAGCCGCTGGAAAGAGTCGTCGAGGCGCCCGAGCATGGCGTTGAAGTGGTGGGCCATTTCCGCGAGTTCCGGCGGCATGTCAGTCTCGGGCAGGCGCGCATTGAGCGATTGCGCCGACACGCCGTGGGCCACCGCGCTCATGCGCCGCAACGGGCGCAACCCGCTGCGCGCCGCCCAGGCACCGAGCAGGGCGGTGGCCAGGGCCGACAGGCCCACGGTCAGCCAGATCAGGTTCTTGCATGCGTTGCAGAAAGTGTTGGTGATGGGTGATGTCCAACAACAAGGTCAGCTGCGGCGAGTCGGGTCGGTCGGGGAACAACGGCGCCTTCAACACGCGATAGTCGGTGCCGGCGTCGTTGAGGGTCGACAGGCCCGGTTGCTGGGGCAGCTTGTCCGGCAGGCGCGGCGAACTGTCATACCAGCGCCGGCCATCGCTGCCGGTAATCCGCAGTGACAAATCCGCTTGCCGGCTCAACTCATCCGCCAGTCTGACGTCGCTCTCGCTCGATTGCAGATCCTGAAGCGCACGGCGCAGGCCGATCAGCTTGCCGTCGAGCAATTGCTGATCCAGCTCGACGAAGTGCGCCTCGCTGGCGCGACTGAACAGCACCCCGGCGAACAGTGAAACCACGGCGGTGCAGGCGGCAAACAACAGCGCCAGGCGACTGCTCAGGGACAGTCGACGCATCAGGCCTGGCGCTCTTCAAGCACGTAACCCATGCCGCGCACGGTGTGGATCAGCTTGTTCGGGAATTCATCGTCGATTTTCAGGCGCAGACGGCGGATCGCCACCTCGATGACGTTGGTGTCGCTGTCGAAATTCATGTCCCAGACCTGGGAGGCGATCAGTGACTTGGGCAGGACTTCGCCCTGGCGCCGCAGGAGCATTTCCAGCAGGGCAAATTCCTTGGCGGTCAGGTCGATGCGCTGACCGCTGCGTTCGACCCGGCGGCGGATCAGGTCCAGGCGCAAGTCGGCCAGGTGCAGGCTGGTTTCCTGGGGGGTGGCGCTGCCGCGACGCAACAGGCTGCGGACCCGGGCCAGCAGTTCGGAGAAGGCGAAGGGTTTGACCAGGTAATCGTCGGCCCCCAGCTCCAGGCCGTGGACCCTGTCCTCCACCGCGTCACGGGCGGTCAGAAAAAGTACCGGGGTGTCGAGGCCGGCGCCGCGCACCGCCTGCAGAATCTGCCAGCCATCGCGGCCGGGCAGCATCACATCGAGAATCAACAGCGCGTAATCGCCGCTCAGTGCCAGTTGCTGGCCGGTGCTGCCGTCGGCCACCAGTTCGGTGTTGAACCCGGCCTCGGTCAGGCCCTGGCGCAAGTAGTGGCCGGTTTTCGGTTGGTCGTCGACGATCAGCAGTTTCATGGGCGACTCGGGGCAGATGGAACGAACGCTTTATACCGTGGGCAGCATCGGTACAGGCCAACCTGACAAAGTTGTAATCTGGGTGTCAGGTTGTCGGCAGCGGTAGCAGTTTAGAGTTTTCCACAGGCTGAACCTTATCTTGTTGGAGTACGACCATGTTTTTGCGCAAATCTCTGATGCTGGCCGCGTGTTTGCTGACGCTGGGCTCACCGGTGTGGGCATCGCCGGCGCTTACCTTCGACTTCGGCCAACCGGCGCCGGCCGCCAAGGCGACCCGCAGCGTTGAAGTGGTGATGGGCGACATGTCGTTCACGCCCAAAGCGATCGAGATCAAGGCCGGTGAGACGGTGCGCTTCGTGCTGGTAAATAAAGGCAAGTTGCTGCACGAATTCAACCTTGGCGACGCGGCGATGCACGCCAGGCACCAGCAGGAAATGCTGAAGATGCAGCAAAGCGGCATGCTTACGCCTACAGGCATGAAGGAAATGGACCACGGCTCAATGCCCGGTATGGATCATGCTATGAAGCACGACGACCCCAACAGCGTGCTGGTTGAGCCGGGCAAAACCGCCGAACTGACCTGGATCTTCACCAAGGCCACCCGCCTGGAATTCGCCTGCAACATCCCCGGGCATTATCAGGCGGGCATGGTCGGCCAGTTGACGGTAGATCCGTAGATCCGTAGGCCTCGTGGGACCTGTAGGACCTGTCGAGTGAAACGAGGCTGCGATCTTTCAAGGGCACCCCCGGCACTTTGAATTTGTAGGAGCGAGCTTGCTCGCGATGGACCCAAGGGCGCCGCGTTCAACCAGTCAACACGCGTTATCGTTAACGACCATCGCGAGCAAGCTTGCTCCTACAGCAAGCGCAAACACTGGTAGAATCCACTGATTCTTCAGTCAGGTTTCCGCCATGCATCCCGCAGCCGAACACTCGCCGCTGGGCAAATCCAGTGAATACATCGCCACCTACACGCCGTCCTTGCTGTTCCCGATCCCGCGCACCGCGAAATGGGCCGAGCTGGGCCTGACGGCGGAGACCTTGCCCTACAAGGGCGTGGACTTCTGGAACTGCTTCGAGCTGTCGTGGCTGTTGCCGTCGGGCAAACCGGTGGTGGCGATCGGCGAGTTCAGCATTCCGGCGGATTCACCGAACATCATCGAATCCAAGTCGTTCAAGCTGTACCTGAACTCCCTGAACCAGACGCCGTTTGCCGATAACGCCAGCCTGCAAGCCACGCTGGTGAAGGACCTGTCGGCCGCGGCCGGCAAACCGGTCGGCGTGCGCATTCGCCGCCTGCAAGAAGTTGAAGCCGAAGGCGTCGTGGCATTGCCGGGCGTGTGCATCGATGATCTGGACATCAGCGTCAGCAACTATGAGCACCCGCGTCCAGAGCTGCTGCGTTGCGACGAGTCGCGCATCGTCGAGGAGAGCGTGCACAGCCACTTGCTCAAATCCAACTGCCCGGTCACCAGCCAGCCGGACTGGGGCAGCGTGGCGGTGGAGTACCGTGGCGCGGCGCTGGACCACGCCAGTTTGCTCGAGTACATCGTCAGCTTCCGCCAGCATTCGGACTTCCATGAGCAGTGTGTGGAGCGGATCTTCCTCGACCTGCAGCGGCTGCTGAAGCCGCAGAAACTGACGGTGTATGCACGGTATGTGCGCCGTGGCGGGCTGGATATCAATCCGTATCGCAGTACCGAAGAAGTGCAACTGCCGAACCACCGCCTGGTCCGCCAATAACGCCCCCCCCTGTAGGAGCTGGCGTGCCAGCGAAGAGGCCATCACATTCAACATCAATGGTGACTGATGCTCC
>NZ_MULM01000135.1:0-47539 GCF_002029345.1 Pseudomonas sp. VI4.1 | reverse complement strand
TGGCGAAGGCGGTGGATCAGTCGACATCATTGTCACTGAACGGACGCCTTCGCCAGCAAGCCGGCTCCTACAGGGGAGTGGTGGTGTGGTCAGGCCGGGTAGTTAGCCCGCAGGGCCTCCAGCCCACCCTGATAAATCCCGGTAAACAGCGCCACCACTTCCTCATCACTCACACCCACCGGCGCAAACCGCCCCGACCAGGTCACCCGTGCGCCCTGCCCTTGCGCCTCGACACTGAGTGTCGCCAGGTAGTCGGTCGCCGGAAACGGGGCCTGCACAATCGAGTAGCTATACGTCTTGGCCGCGTCATCAAACGCCTGAAGCCGCTCCACCACCACCGCCCCATCCGCCGTTTGCAGACTGCGCACCCGCCCGCCTTCACTCAGTTCGCTCTGGGGAATGAACGGCAGCCAGTCCGGCAGCGAGTTGAAGCCGCCGATCAATTGCCAGACCTGATCGGCCGAAGCCGGGATATCGATAAACGCTGATGCAGTTGCCATGTACTGTTCTCTCTTAATCAGTAAGGTTCAAATCGCCATGCTGTCGACGACACCGCCGTCGACCCGAAGCGCCGCGCCAGTGGTGGCCGAGGATAGCGGCGAAGCGATATACGCCACCAGGTTCGCTACTTCCTCGACATTCGCCACGCGCTGGATGATCGATGTCGGCCGCGACTTTTGCACAAAAGCGTCGGCTTCTTCCTGAACACTGCGACCGGACGCGGCGATGGCATCCTTGAGCATCAGCTCCACGCCATCGGTCAACGTCGGGCCCGGCAGGATTGCATTGACCGTTACCCCAGTGCCGGCCAGCCGTTTGGCCAGTCCATGGGACACCGCCAGGTTGGCGCTTTTGGTCACGCCATAGTTGAGCATGTCCGCGGGGATCGCGATCCCGGATTCCGAAGACAGGAAAATCACCCGCCCCCAGCCCTGCTTGACCATGTCCGGCACGTAATGCCGGGACAGGCGTACACCGGAGATCACGTTGACCTCATAGAAGCGCGTCCACTCGCTATCGGGCGTGTCGAAGAAATCCACCGCGTCGTAGATCCCGAGGTTGTTCACCAGAATGTCGGCCCGTGGTTCGGCGGCGAACAGTTTATCCGCGCCTTCAGCCGTACCGAGGTCAGCCGTCAGCCCGCGCAGTTGCGCACCGGGCACCTGCTGGCGAATGCTCGCCAGCGCCTGCTCGACCTTGGCCGTGTCGCGGCCGATCACCACCACCGTGGCACCGGACTCGGCCAGTGCCTTGCTGATACCCAGGCCAATGCCGGCGGTGCTGCCGCTGACGATGGCAAGTTTTCCAGTCAGATCGATTTTCATGCTCAAGCTCCTGTGATGGGCAATGGTGCGCGCTCGGAGACCAGCTTCGCCTCGCGCATCGCCTGCCAGAACGCGGCAGGAATCACCGCCGACAACGCAGCCACATCTTCGGCAATCCGGTCCGGACGGCTGGAACCTGGAATCACCGCCGCCACCGCCGGGTTCGCCAGGGAAAACTGCAACGCCGCCGCCTTGATGTCGACCCCGTGGGCCGCTGCGATACGTTTGATTCGCTCGACTTTATTGACGATCGCCGGGCTGGCCTTCTGGTACTCGAAGTGCGCGCCACCCGCCAAAATGCCCGAGCTGTACGGCCCCCCGACCACGATCTCGACATTCTGCGCCAGCGCCGCGTCCATTAAACGCTGCAACGCACGGTCATGATCGAGCAGCGTGTAGCGCCCCGCCAGCAGAAAACCGTCCGGCTGCGCTTCGGTCAGATCAAGGGTCAGTTCGCAAGGCTCGACCTTGTTCACGCCCAGGCCCCAGCCCTTGATCACGCCTTCTTCGCGCAAACGGGTCAGCACTTTGAATGCGCCGGTGCGGGCCTGATTGAAATATTCGAGCCATTGATCGCCGTAGAAGTCCTGGGCGATGTCATGCACCCAGACGATGTCCAGGCGATCGGTTTGCAGGCGCTTGAGGCTGTCTTCGATCGAGCGCAGGGTCGCGTCGGCGCTGTAGTCGTTGACGATCTTGTTCGGACGACCGTGTTCGAACACCCCGCTCTTCTCGCCCAGATCCCGGGCCGCGGCGTCTTCGACTTCATCGAGAATCACCCGACCGACCTTGCTGCTCAACACATAGTCGTCGCGGTTGTACTGGGCCAGCGCGGCGCCCAGACGGATCTCCGACAGGCCCGAACCGTAAAACGGCGCGGTGTCGAAGTAACGCACGCCGGCATCCCAGGCCGCGTGCACGGTGGCCATCGCCTCTTCTTCGGGAATGGCGCGAAACATGTTGCCCAAGGGTGCGGTACCGAAGCCCAGGGTGCCGGGCAGTTTGTCTTTCAAGCTCATGAATGAATCCTCTTGAATATGTAGGAGCCGGCTTGCTGGCGAAAACGCTAAAACAGTCGCCGCAATTATTGCGAGACGATCCACTATCCCCAGCAAGCCGACTCCTACAGAACGGTTTGTGTTGCGTTGCCGATGAGCAAATCCTAGATTGCGAGCATCGGACCGTCCAAGACATAATGTGCAGCACTTGAGTCCCCAGAGGTCTGACATGATCGACATCCGCCAATTGCGCTACTTCGTCGCCGTCGCCGAAGAAGAACACGTCGGTCGCGCCGCCGAACGCCTGCACATTTCCCAGTCGCCCCTGAGCCGGCAGATCGCCCAGCTCGAGGAACGCCTGGGCCTGACCCTGTTCGAACGCAGCCAGCAGCGCATCCGCCTGACCCGCGACGGCCAGACCTTCCTCGCCGAAACCCGTGCCCTGCTGACCCACGCCAACCGCCTGGAATCCCTCGGCAAGCGCCTGGGTCGCGGCGAAGAAGGCGGCCTGTGCATCGGCTACATCGAAAACGCCATGCATGCCGGGGTGTTGCCAAACGCGTTGCGGGTGCTGCGGGTCGACCGGCCGAACGTACACGTCGCGCTGTACAACCTGAGCTCCGCCGAACAACTCGAAGGCCTGCGTCAGCGTAGTCTGGATATTGCCTTGGTCAGTGAACCGCCGACGGACGATGACTCCGACCTGCTGGGCTTCCAGGTGCTGGACGACCCGATGCTGCTGGCGTTGCCCGAGCATCATCCCCTGGCACAGCAGACCACCTTGACCCCGGCGGACCTGGCCGATCAGGAATGGATCGGCGTGCAACACCGCCAGAACTGCGCCAGCCGCGAAGACTTCGTCAGCGCCTGCATCCGCGCCGGTTTCACTCCGGACATTCGCATGGAGGCCACCGAACCCTTCACCGCGTTGGGGCTGGTGGCGTCGGGGCTAGGGATTGCGATGATCCAGAAAGGCCTGAGCCGCAACGCACCACCGGGGGTGGTGCTGCGGGAGGTGCCATGGATTGCCTTCACCACACCGCTGTGGGCGGCGTGGCACCGGATCAATCTGCGACCGCTGGTGGAGACGTTCAGGAAGGTGCTGACCGAGCCAGCGTCGGCCATATAAAAAAGGCAGATGATTCCAATATCCGTCAGCTATACGCAGTCCCTGTGGGAGCGGGCTTGCCCGCGATGGCGGTCTGACAGACACCGTTATGTCGGCTGACACTCCGCTATCGCGGGCAAGCCCGCCCCCACAGGTCAGTGTTCATCCGATAGATATCTTTTCGCGGGAAATCCGTGCATTAAACAGCGCCCGGCGGCGCTTGTTTAAAAGCCTTGCAGGTTACTTCACAAAAGCTACACCACCTTGCGCCGTTGCCTACAGTTACGCCAGAATCCGCCGGCTTGTGCGCCTTGGGCCTGGGCTCTATCGTTTCCCGGTCGCTGAAAAACAGCGATCGGGTTTCGCAGCCCGGGTAAATTCTAGGCGCACAACGTCTACCGTCCATGAGCAGACGCTTTATCAGGTCTGTCACTCATGTCATGGCGGCTGTGCGCGGGAGATCTTCGGATCTGCCGGGTTCCTAGAGTCCTGGTCTGCGAACCCGCGTACAGCTGCCACCTTTTTCGTTTCGCAGCGAATGTTGGCAGCTCCAATTCTCTAGGAGTTCCACCATGTTCAAGGTCACCCCAAATCCCCCGGACACCGATCCAGCATCCCCCTACGAAAACCTCGGTTCAAAAAAACCCCACGAAGCCGCCGAACACGCCTTCGACTTTCACTCCAATACCCCCGCCGACATCATGGCCACCCCGCGCACACCCGGCACCATGTTCTTCGTCAACCCGCAACTCGATACCGAAACCCTGCTGGTCCACGCGTGCGAGTCACTGGCCTCGGCCAACGTCATGGCCATGGACCTGGCGGACCATATGAATGGACCCAGCCGCAACGCCCTGTTGGGCATTGCGCAAGTCATCATGCTGGGCGAACTGGCGGTGAACCGGGCGCTGGATCAACTCGATCCACCCAACTAGCCGCAATCCTGTAGGAGCCGGCTTGCCGGCGAAGAGGCCGGCACATCCAACATCGTTGTCGCTTGTCATACTGCTTTCGCCGGCAAGCCGGTCTCCCACAGTGTCCGCATCCAGCTTCACGGACTTGAGGTGGCTTTGCGCGCCCTTGCTTGATTTGTTCTCAATCAGTCCGGGGCTGAGCAAGTTATGACCGGCATTCTTTAGCGTTTTTGCAGTTTGCATTTAGTATGCTGACTCGACTGCAACGCACAGGTGTATTCCCTATGTTTGGCCAGATAACGAAATCGGAGAAAAAGCTGTGAGGCTCGACAAGCTGCGCATTCAGAACTATCGCTGCTTTGGAGAGTTCGAGATCGACTTCGATCCGCATCTGACCATACTGATTGCTTCCAACGGTGGCGGTAAAACCACCATTCTGGATGCGGCCCGGGTCGCTCTGTGGCCTTTCGTCAAAGGCTTCGATCTTGGCAGCCAGACAGGGAAATCCGCCACTATCCAGAACGAAGATGTGCGACTCGCACAATTCAGCAGTGGCAACATGGAGTCTCAAACGCCCAGTGCCATTGAAGCCTGGGGGAGATGGGCGGACGGCGCTGGCCGGGACCATTGGTTGCAGCAACGCCTGAGCTTGAAAAAATCCACCAATACTATCGGCGACGCTGGCTCGAAAGCGCTTACCTCATACGGAAAATCGCTTCAGGAGCAGGTGCGTAACGATACGCAGGTGATTTTGCCCATGGTGACCTACCTGGGAACTTCACGACTCTGGTACGAGGGGCGATTCACCTCGGCCGCCGCTCAAACTACGCTCGACAAGAGCGAATATTCCAGGACGTCCGGGTACCTGAACTGCCTGTCCTATTCGTCCAGTTTCAAAACCTTCACTGCCTGGTACAGCTGGATCTACCTCAGCTATCGTGAAGCCCAATTGATCGCTCTGGAGCGCAAAGAAAAAATCTCCGAAGCCGGGCTGCGCTTTGAACAGATTATCGCAGCCATCAAGAATGCCATAGACCGGTTGATAAAAGTGCCCACCGGCTGGCACAGCCTTGAGTACAGCGCCAGCCATCAACAGCAGTTGGTCATGCACCATCCTGAACAAGGGGTGTTGCCTGTCGATATGCTCAGCGATGGACTGCGCAACAGCATTGCCATGGTCGCCGACCTCGCCTTTCGTGCCTGTAAACTCAACCCGCATCTCGAGGCGCGAGCACCGCTGGAAACACCAGGTATCGCGTTGATCGATGAAGTGGACATGTTTCTACATCCCTATTGGCAACAGTCAATCATAGGATCATTGCGAGCTGCTTTTCCCGCCATGCAGTTCATCGTCACGACTCATAGCCCGCAGGTGCTCAGCACTGTCCGGCGCGAAAATATCCGGGTAATCGGCCAAGACGCCCGAGGCCTGTTGATTGCTTCCCAGCCCCTTGCCATGACCTACGGTGAGCCGAGCAACAGCGTGCTTCACAGTGTGATGCAGGTCGATCCACAGCCGCCAGTCGATGAAAAACGCGACTTGCTGCAACTCACCGAATGGGTGGACAAGGGCCGCTACGACGAACAGCGCACGATTGATCTGATGCAGCAGCTTACCCAGGCCCTAGGCGAACAGCATCCTCAGCTTCAGCGTCTTCAACGCAGCATAAAGCGGCAAGAGGCATTGAAGGGATGAAGTCGGTTCGCAAGCGCGGTAATGGTCCTTTTCAGCTGAATAACTCACATGCCAACCCGCCAATGACAAGCGATGCCGCCACCAGTCGCTGGAGCAGTTTTGGCTATAAGACCCAGGTCCTGGACTATCTGCTGGAGGAGCAGTACGGGTTGTGTTGCTACAGTGAACTGCGGCCCGACCGGGTTGGGCTTGGTTTCCACATAGAGCACGTCGAGAACAAGAGCCAACATCCTCAGCGAACCTTTGACTATGGCAACCTGGCGGCCGGTGCGCTGGATAGCCAAAATGATTTGCCGGCGCTCAAGACGCAAGGCGCTGAATTGTTTGGTGGTCACGCGCTCGGTAAGTCGAAAGGTGTCGATAGGGACCGCTTCATCTCGTGCCATCAGCCAGACTGTGTGCGCTTCTTCGCCTACTTGTCCGATGGCCGTGTGGTGCCTGCCGATGGACTGTCAGCGCCGGACGATGATCGTGCTCGATACACCATCGATTTGCTCAACCTCAATAGCCCTTATCTTCAAGATCTGCGCCAACGCTGGTGGGAAGAACTTGAACAGCTTTTTGAGGAACACATTGGCCAGGATATGAACCTGCATTGTCTCGCGGGTATCGACCTTATACCCACCGGAGCAAAGCTGAGTCAGTTCTTCAGTATGACTCGGGCGTTTTTTGGCAAAATTGCCGAAGAAGTACTTCAGCACGACGCTCCCCATCTGCAGTGACACACAGGACCTGTAGGAGCCGGCTTGCCGGCGAAGAGGCCGGCGCATTCAACCTCTCCGTCGACTGACACACCGCTTTCGCCGGCAAGCCGGTCTCGTTCCCACAGCCCCCTCCTCGCCACAGTAAGCCCTCAAGGGGGATTGGTGCTTTACTAAAAGACCCCAAGCCCCACCGAGCCCCCACCATGAACCGCAACGACCTGCGCCGCGTGGACATGAACCTGCTGGTGATTTTCGAAACCCTGATGTTCGAGAAAAACCTCACCCGCGCCGGAGAAAAGCTGTTCCTCGGCCAGCCCGCCGTCAGTGCCTCACTGGCCAAGTTGCGCGATCTGTTCGACGACCCGCTGCTGGTGCGTAACGGCCGCGTACTGGAGCCGACGCAGCGCGCGCTGCAGATTCTCAAGGAGTTGCAGCCGGCGATGGACACCATTTCCGGGGCGGTCAGCCGGGCCAAGGATTTCGACCCGTCCACCAGCCGCGATGTGTTTCGCATCGGCCTGTCCGACGACGCCGAGTTCGGCCTGTTTCCGCCGCTGCTCAAGCAGATGCGGGAGGAGGCGCAGAACGTGGTGGTGCGTCGAGTGAATTTCCTGCTGATGTCGTCGATGCTCGCCAGCGGAGAGATTTCCGTCGGCGTCAGCTGCACCCCGGAACTGCCGGCCCATACCAAGCGCAAGAAACCCTGCTGGCCCATGCTTGCGAATCGCTGGCCTCCACCAACGTCATGGCCATGGACCTGGCGGACCATATGGACGGACCAGCCGCAACGCCCTGCGGGCATTGCGCAAGTCATCATACTGGGCGAACTGGCAGTGAACCGGGCGCTGGATCAACTCGATCCACCCGACTGGACGCAACCTGTAGGAGCCGGCTTGCTGTCGAAGAGGCCAGCACACCCAACATCGTTGTCGCCTGTCATACCGCCATCGCGGGCCAGCCGAATCGTCGTTCCCACAAGAATCATTGGTAGTCATTAAATCCGAGTTCACACTAGCCCACAGTTGGAGACCGGCTTGCCCGCGAAGAGGGAATGTAAGTTGGCATTACCATTACCTGACTGCTCGTTGAGCCTGATGTGAAGACGTTTGAGCAATTGATCGAAGGCGCCTCGGTTGCGCCAATCACGAAAGCGTTGATAGACCGTAGACCAGGGCCCAAATCGCTCCTGCATGTCTAGCCAAGCAGCGCCTGAGCAAAGCACCCATAGGTTGCCATTCTGCATCAAGCGATCATCTGCCCTTGGGCGACCACCGCGCCGGGCTTCGATGAAGAGGTCTGCAACCAATTCCCAGGCTGCGTCGGTGAGCTCATACCGTTTGGCCATCGTGGGCTCCTGCATTTGATGGACGCGGACTCTACTGAATCCCGACGCATACGGGGTTCAAATGAGTTTCAGCTGATTTCGTACCGGACCTAGCAGTTCTGCTAGTTCCCACCCGTCACGAAACCGGCAACACTGGTCACTCGAAATAAGACCGATGGAGCACTGACTCATGAGGCGCCTACACTCATCGCAACAATGCCACTATCGCTACGATGCCCTTGATCGCTTGATTGGCCATACACCATCTGATGAACCTCAGCTTCAACGCTTCTACTGCAAAAACCGGATGACCACCGAGATACAGGACGCGATGAAATATTCCATTGTCCAGCACGGTGATTTATTGTTGGCACAGTTGAGTATTCAGGACAATGCAGTTAAAGCCTCGTTACTGGCTACTGATCAGCAGCGTACCGTAACGCAATCACTTAACGCCGATCATCCACCACAGCCCATCGCCTATTCTCCCTATGGCCACCGCGCCCCGGAAAATGGGGAACTCAGTTTGCTGGGCTTCAATGGCGAGCGACCTGATCCGGTGACCGGGCATTATTTATTGGGCTGTGGATATCGGGCGTTTAATCCGGCTTTGATGCGGTTTAACAGTCCGGACAGTTTGAGCCCGTTTGGAGAGGGCGGGCTGAACCCCTACACATATTGTTTAGGGGATCCGACTAACAACTCCGATCCAGACGGACACAGCACGCTGGGTTTAGGGGCCGTCCTACGGCTTAGAATTCTGGCAAAAAGGGCAGCCATAAACGTCGTAAAGAAAAACGGCACTATTACCATGCATCGCAATAGCTCGATTCCACTAATATCGAAACCCAGGCCGGGAATAACGGCAAAAAACGCAGTAAATCAACGATCAAGAATAGAGAAATTATACCACCTTGAATCAAACCGATACATCGAAAACCAAAAGTTTAATTATGATCTAGCATTCGCAAAAAATACAGCCACAGCGGATCCATCAATGAAAAAAAGATTTGACTTATTATCAAGCATCCAAACAAAATCACGCACCAACTCACTATGGTCCGACGCCTTTGATTACAGAAAACTTGCCGAGAGAACAGATGAGACAGCTTCAGCCAGCGCCACCAGAATTTATTACCTTGACGAACTGACGAAACATACGCTATCTGTCAATAAACAGAATAGAGGCTACGAAATAGCTAAGCAGATTGATGAAGCTTACTTTATTCGCATAAAAAAAATAATAGATGCTGTCTACAAATGCCCATCAGCACTGTTTGCTGCTGGTTAAAGTTATGGAACGGCGACTCGCGGAGCCTGGATGAATGCTGCGAAGGGCCACACGCCAACGTCGTGTTCCGGTCACTTGACCGGTGTAATCGACAACAACCTCGCGCGCATCAGCCCATCGCGCCGTACGGTGCTGGCGGTGCCGCAGTTCGCCGGCCTGTGCGCGTTGATCGAGGGCAGCAGCCAGTTGCGGGCCGACGACCCGCCGTTTGACCTCAACCTGTCCGAACTGTCGATGGTCTGGAACGGGGTCAACGATAACGATCCGGCAGAACGCTGGTTGCGCTCGAAAATTGTACGCCACATGTCCGCGCCACCGCCGGCGCATTGAGCGGGCGGAAATACACCTGATCGGATTCGCGCAGGTACACCGGCAGGTCCGTGACCGGTGGCATCGCCGGGATCTCGAAATACATCTGCACCACCCAGCCGCGGTGGTAGCTGGCGTGATTGACCACGTGCAGCAGCATCGCGCCGGCGCTCATGGTGCCGCTTTCGCCCGAGACAAAACTGAACTCGACGGGGTGATCCAGCGAATCATCGGTCTGGCGCTCGCTCCAGTCGCAGTACCAGTGATCGATGTCCTTTTGCGCCTCGCGCAGCTCGGCCAAGTCGGGATGCAGCAAATCGTGTGAGGTCTTGAAGCCGTGCCCTCGGCCTTCGAGGTGGGCCTGCCAGATGCAGTCCACGACGTAGATGTGGTTCAGGGTGCCGATCATGTTCTTGAACACCGAGACCCGATCTTTATTGACCTCGCCGGGCGGCAAGGCGCTCAGGCTGTCGAAGAGGCGTTGATCGGCCCAGCGTTTGTAATCGGCAAGCATGCGGGCAGTGCGTGCGTTGATCATCGGAGGTCTCCCACTTCAATGGGCGCACTGCCAAGCATAGCCCTCATCGACGAACGGCATCGCAGACGCTGATCATCGGTACACCTTGACCGGGCCAGGAAGATCAGAAGGTTCCGGGGTAACTGCCGCCATCCAGCAACAGGTTTTGCCCGGTGAGGAAGCCGGCGTGGGCGCTGCAAATGAACGCACAGTAAGCGCCGAACTCATCGGGCTGGCCGAAGCGCTGGGCCGGAACCTGCTTGCGCCGCTGTTCGCCGACGCTGTCGACGCTGGTGCCAGTGGCGTCGGCGGCGGCGCTCAGGGTCTTGTGCAGGCGCTCGGTCTCGAACGGCCCCGGCAGCAAGTTGTTGATGGTGACGTTGTTGCCCGCCAGCCGGGACTGGCGCGCGAGCCCGGCGATGAAACCGGTCAAGCCACTGCGGGCGCCATTGGACAGGCCGAGCACATCGATCGGCGCCTTCACCGCGCCGGATGTGATATTGACGATGCGCCCGAAACCGCGCTCGGCCATGCCATCGACGCAGGCCTTGATCAGCTCGATGGGCGTCAGCATGTTGGCATCCAGCGCCTTCAGCCAGTCCTCGCGCTGCCAGTCGCGGAAATCCCCCGGCGGCGGCCCGCCGGCGTTATTGACCAGGATATCCACCTGCGCACAGGCGGCCAATACCTGCTCACGCACCGCCGGCTCGCTGATGTCCCCGGCCACCGTGCGCACTTCGATGCCGGGTGCCAGTTGGCGCAATTCGTCTGCCGCCGCCTGCAAGGTTTCGTTGCCCCGGGCGTTGATCACCAGGTTGACGCCCTCCTTTGCCAAGGCCCGCGCACAAGCCAGCCCCAGCCCCTTGCTGGCGGCACAAACGATCGCCCAGCGTCCCGTTATTCCCAATTCCATGACCCTGCTCCTGTTGGTTGAGTGCGAAGAAAATCCTCGTGGGTTTTTACGTTACCACTGTCTGGCATGCGCTAACGATGGATCAATGCCCGCCGGTGATCTCCCCTGTGGGGAGATCGGATTGCCGGCGAAAGCGGAGTGTCAGCCCCATCAATGTTGACTGACACGCCCTCTTCGCGAGCAAGCTCGCTCCCACAGGTTTTTGCGCAAGCCGGCCAAAACCACTCGTTTCCAGAGGTCTTTAGCGAATCGCCACCGGGTTGATGTTGACCTGGGTCGAGCCCTTGTACAGCGGCTGCCCCAGCACGAACATGAACGCCCAGGCCTTGTCCCGGACCAGTGCGCGGCTGTCGATCAGCTCGAGGTTGTAGATGCCGTTTTTCGCCAGCATGAACTGATTGACCGGAAACTCCTGGCCGTCTGTGCCCGGATAGATTTCCGAGGCCCAGGTATCGCCGCCGAACGCGACGATCTGTTTGTCCGCCAGCCACTTGGCCGCCGCCATGCCGATGCCCGGTTCCACGGCGAGGAATTTTTCGTTGTCCTTGCCCAGCAGCTCCAGCCAACCGGTGTTGAACAGCACCACGTCGCCCTTCTCAATGGTGATGCCTTGCAGGTCCAGGGCTTTCTGGATATCGGCGACGCTGAACTCGGTTTTCTCCGGCACGATGGCGCTGCCGTACACCGCCGTCATGTCCAGCACCACGCCACGGGTGACGATCGGCGGGACTTTCTCGATGCCGAGTTTCTGCACCCCTTCCACGGTCACGAAATCCGCCGCGCGGTTGCCGTTGTAATAGACGTTGTCGATGCCGATGTGGCCGATGCCGTTGAGTTGGGTGCCGACACCGGTCCAGCCCACCACCAGTTCGTCGTTGAAGGTGAACTTGTTCGGCCCCATGGTGGTGCCGCCGGCTTCGCCGGGTTGGATGTTGGTCAGATGAAAACTGCGATGGCGGAAGGCCGGCAGGTTTTTATCGATGGGCACCGCCAAGGGGTAGGTTTTGCCGGTCTTGATCAGTTTCGCGGCGTTGAGCACCGACTCGGCGTTCAACAGATTGAGCGCACCGATCTCATCCTTGGCGCCGTATTTCGACGGATACCATTTTTCGGTCTCCGCGGCGTGGGCGGCATTGAGGGTGAACAACAGGGCAAACGGCAGTACCAATCGGTTCAGCATGGGTGGTCCTTGTCTGGTTGCAGTGAACCCAAGGTACGCAGCCCTGCGGTGGGGAAACAGACAGGTACCGGTAATACAATTGTTCTGGATTGTCACGAGTGGCCATTTCGTCGTTTGGAGGTTGAACTCTGTCGGCCTGAATGACATAAACCCCGGAAATCCGGCCGGATTGATCCGGCATTGTCGAAATAGAAGCCCATGAACGAAATCCCTCCGGCGCCCTCTCCCGATCAACCGCGTTCAATCGTCTTCGTCGCCTACCCCGAGATGGGCCTGCTCGATTTGACCGGGGCTCAAACCGTGTTCTGGGCCGCCTCCAAGGCCATGGCCCATCGCGGCTTACCAGGTTACGAGCGCCATACGGCGAGCCTCGACGGCGGCTTGATCCAGACGGCGGAAGGCCTTGGCGTCGACACCTTGGCCTTGAGCGATTTCACCGATCAGTCGATCGACACGCTCATCGTGCCCGGCGCACCGAACATTCGTCAGGCCATGAATGAATCATTGGACCTGGTCGCCTGGCTGCAAGGCGCATCGGCCAAGGCCCGACGCACCGCCTCGGTGTGCAGTGGCGCCTTCCTGCTCGCGCAGGCCGGCTTGCTCGACGGTCGACGCGCCGCCACCCACTGGTTGCTGTGCGACATGCTCAAGCAGGGTTTCCCGTCGATTGAAGTCGACAGCGATGCGATCTTCATCCAGCAAGGCTCGGTGTGGACGTCGGCGGGCGTCAGCGCCGGCATCGATCTGGCGCTGGCCCTGGTGGAAGCCGACTGCGGGCGCGAAGTCGCCCTGGAAGTGGCGCGGGAACTGGTGGTGTTTCTCAAGCGCCCCGGCGGCCAGGCCCAGTACAGCCAACTGCTGCAAGCGCAAACCGGGGACAGTGCCGCATTCGACGACCTGCACCTGTGGATCGCGCAGAACCTCAGCCAGGCCAATCTCACGGTGGACGTGTTGGCCCAACAGGTGCAGATGAGCCCGCGCAACTTTGCCCGGGCCTACAAACTCAAGACCGGCCGCACTCCAGCCAAAGCTGTCGAAGTGATGCGCCTGGAGGCTGCCCGGCGTTTGCTGGAGGATTCCGAGCGCAATATCGATCAGATCGCCCGATCGTGCGGGTTTGGGGATGAAGAACGCATGCGCTTCACCTTTCAGCGCAATCTGAGCGTCTCGCCACGGGATTATCGCAAGCGGTTTTCGCGGTGAGCAAACCCGGGCCTGCGGCGAGGCAAAACTGACCGGTCCGCGTTTATGGTCGAAGTGATAGTTTGGGCGGCAAGGAACTACTGGGTGGCATCAGGCATCTTAAGGTATGCAGTACTTCCTTTACGCTTCATGCTTTCGGAGGACTCCGTCATGCGCCGTCTGTTTCTCATCTCTTCGCTAGTGCTTTGTTTGCCCGTCGGTTCGGCCCTGGCCGATGTGGATGCAGGCGATGTCGCCACTTCGGCGGGCCTTTCCGCGTCCCTGTATTCGACCTTCAAGGATGACAAAATGATGATTCCCGCCCGGGATGACGCCTCCAGCTTCGTGGCCAGTGGCGGCACCATTCGTGGGGTGTACCTGGAGTCGGTGTTGCAGCAGGTTCGTCAAAACAATCCTGGCCTGAAGGCCAGCGATGAAGACCTGGCCAGAGCCATCCTGGTGCAGGAAGGCACACCTGCCGGTCAATAACAGCTGAAAACGTCGCGGTGGGGCTGGTGAAACCTCAATGGCATTTCCGGCCCTGCCTTCGCTTCAGACTTCACGCTACTTTGCGCTTGCAGTGGACAGGCGCGCCCACCCGGCAACCATCTGCACACTGATATTCACCCCGCCACACACCACGATCACCACATCCCGGGCATCGGCAATCGCCGCATGGTCCAGGTAGCCGATCGCCAACGAAACCCCGCACGCCGGCTCGACCAACTGTCGCAGGTCGTTGGCATAACGCACCACGCCCATGATCGCGTCGTGATCGCCGAGTACCACGCATTGGTGAGAAAAATCGTGGATGTGCTGCACCGGCCAGGCGGCGACCTGAGCCGCGCCGAGCGAGGTGGCGACGGTATCGATTCGCGGCAATCTGACGGGGTGCCCGGCAGCCAGCGCCGCCGAGAAAGAAGCGGCGCCTTGGGTTTCGCAGGCGACTATCCGGCAGTCCATGCGGCCATGGCGGATCAAGCCGGTGAGAATCCCCGCCAGCAAGCCACCGCCGCCGACCGACGTCACCACCGTATCGACTTGCGGACAGTCCTCGAGGATTTCATCGATGATGCTGCTGTGCCCCTCCCACAACACCGGATGATCAAAGGCCGGCACGTATTCGGTGTGCGCGCCCTGCGCCAGCGCCATGGCCTTTTGATTGGCATCGTCCCAGACCTTGCCATGCACGATCACCTCGGCACCGGTCTTGCGGATTCTGGCGCGGGTGGTTTCCGGGGTGGTATGCGGCACTACGATGCAGGCTTTCAGGCCCAGGCTGGCGGCGGCCACGGCCGTGGCGAAACCGGCGTTGCCAGCGGAGGGGCACACCACTTTGCGCTTGCCCGCAGCTTTTGCCTGGGTACACAACAGCCCCATGCCGCGCAGCTTGAACGATCCGCTGGGTTGCAGGTTTTCCAGTTTGAGCCAGATGCGCCGGGTCGGGGTCGACAGGCCCGGGTGCAGAATCAAGGGTGTTCTGATGTGAAGCATGGTGGCTCCCTTTGGCACGCCACCGGCTCCTCGATCGTTTCAACGAGCCAAGGGTGCACGCTCATTACCCTAGCTTAGTTCACCCCGGCCCCCGGACTTGCCGCTTCAGCGATAACGCGGCGCCGCCGTGGAGTTGCCGAACAACCCGGACAGCGTTTTGCGCTGGCTTTCATAGCGGTCCCACTGCTCGCCGTCGTGCAGGCCCGGAATGCTCACCACCTCGCCTTGGGCCAGGCCCGCGAGCGCGGCGTCGACCATGTCCTCGGCGGACATCACGATCTCCTGCGGCAAGTTTTCCACCGGATTACCGGCCTCGCTCCAGAAGTCCGTGGCCGTGGCGCCGGGCAACACGGCCTGGATGCGCACGCCTTTGTCGGCCAGCTCGTGATGCATCGACTGGCTCAAACCCAGGACGAAGGCCTTGGTCCCGCCGTACACGCCGTTGAGAATTTCCGGAGCGATGGCGACGATCGAGGCGATGTTGATCACGGTTCCGCTGCCGCGGGCGACGAAGCCGGGTACCACCGCGTAAGCCAGGCGCATCAGCGCCGTGACGTTGAGGCTGATCATCTCTTCCATGTCGTCCACCGGGCTGCCCAGCAATGGCATGACGGCGCCGACCCCGGCATTGTTGACCAGCAGCGTGATGCTCGCGTCGTGGCGCAGCATATTTTCGACCCGCAACAGGTCGGTTTTGTCTTTCAGGTCGGCGGCGACCACTTCCACCGCGCGGCCGGTCTGGTCGCTCAGCCGATTGGCCAGGACGTTCAATTTGCCCCGGCTGCGGGCGACCAGAATCAGGTCGTAACCCTGCCGGGCGAGACGCTCGGCGTAAACTGCACCGATGCCCGAAGATGCGCCAGTGATCAGTGCGGTGCCTTTGGAGGAGAGGGCCATGTCGATTTTCCTTCACAGTGAGACGATAGATTCGCCGGGTGTGATCCGTTATAAATTGGCTGACGCGCGTCGCAAATGACGTTTAAAGTACGTTTTCAGGACATGACACTTTGAGGAACTGGCGATGACTTGCGTGGCGTTTGTCGTTTTTGAAGGTTTCCAGTCCATGGCGCTGGCGGCCATGCCGGTGTTCGAATACGCCAACTTCAGCGCCGGCGAAGCACTTTATGACGTCAGTGTGTTGTCGGAGCACGGCCGCGCGTTGCGCGCCTCCGGTGGCCTGAGCGTCGGCACCGAGGCGTTCGACGAGCGGGTGTTCGATACGGTGATCGTGGTCGGCGGCGATGCCATCCTCCAGCAGGCGCCCGAAGGTGTGCTCGATTACCTGCGCGCCAGCGTCAAGACCGCACGCCGCACGGCATCGATCTGCTCCGGCGCCTTTGTCCTGGCCCAGGCCGGTTTGCTGGATGGTCGACGGGCCACCACGCACTGGGCGTACGCTCGGGAACTGCAGGCACGGTTCCCGTCGATCAAGGTCGAAGAAGACCGCATCTATGTCATCGACGGTTCGATCTGGACCTCTGCCGGAATGACCGCCGGCATCGACCTCGCGCTGGCCATGGTGGAAAAGGATCATGGCGCCGACCTGGCCCGTGCCGTGGCGCAGAAGCTGGTGATGTACCACCGCCGTGCAGGCGGTCAGTCGCAGCACTCGGCGCTGCTGGAACTGGAACCGAAATCCGACCGTATCCAGACCGTGCTTGGTTATGCCCGGGAACACCTCGCCGAGGCCTTGTCGGTGGAACACCTGGCGGATGTGGCGCGCCTCAGCCCTCGGCAATTCAGCCGGGCCTTTCGTGCCGAGACCGGCCAGTCGCCAGCCAAGGCCATCGAGAACCTGCGCCTGGAAGCCGCTCGCCAATTGCTCGAACGCGGACGACTGAACCTCGATCAGATCGCCGTCGAGACCGGCTTCAGCGACCGTCGGCGCATGCGCGAAGCGTTCCTTCGGGCGTTCGGCCAGCCGCCACAGGTGATCCGGCGCAATGCCCGGACGGACAACGCGGCGTAGGGGCTGCGTGGGGGCTGCTCGGGATTTGCTTGGGATCTGCTTGGGATCTGCTTGGGATTTCCTACAATGAGAGGTGTCAGGCTCATGTGTGGAGGTGCGGATGAAAATCTCGGCCAGGCTGGCGTTTTTTGCCCTTGCCGCCACCCTCGCCTACCTCGGGCTCGCGGTATGGGGGCTGGGCGGATTTGCGGCGTTTTTTTTCCCATTCGCCGCTGGTGGTCGTGGTATTGGCAACCCTGGTGATGGCGATCGCGTCACTGTTTACCGAGGTCAACCTGAGCTCCGGCGAACGTGAGGACCGGGCCAATCGCTGGGTGCTTCCGGCCTTCGGGGTGATCGGCGTATTGAGCGGTTTTTTGCCGGCCTACACCGACCGGATCGAATTCTGGACCTTCGGTGGCGAGGGGGTTCGCTGGCTCGGCGCCCTGCTGGTCATCATCGGCGGTGCGCTGCGGCTGTGGCCGGTGTTTGTGCTGGGCAAACGCTTCAGTGGGCTGGTGGCGATTCAACCGGGGCATAGCCTGGTCACCGACGGGATCTATCGCCACTTGCGCAACCCCAGTTACCTCGGGATGTTGATCACGGCCGTGGGCTGGGCGCTGGCGTTTCGCTCCGGTGTCGGCCTGTTGTTGGCCGCGCTGACAATGATCCCGCTGATTGCGCGCATCCATGCTGAAGAAGCGCTGTTGCGGGCACAGTTTGGCCATGAATACGAAGCCTATTGCGCCCGTAGCTGGCGGTTGATTCCCAGAATCTACTGAAACACCACAACCCCCTGTAGGAGCTGGCTTGCCAGCGAAAGCGCCGGTACATTCAGCATTTATGTGTCTGAAAGACCGCTTTCGCGAGCAAGCCCGCTCCCACAGTTAGAGGGTGTGAAGACGCAGCTGGCCGTCGGAACCCACTACTGCGGTCACCCTGTCATAACTGACCAGCGTCGCATGCGCCGTCTCGATCGGGTGAATGTGAGTCGATGTCATGACCACGAGGTCCGCCCCCGCCGCCTCGGCCGCGAGTATCCCCACCGCCGCATCTTCGAAGACCAGGCACTCGCTCACCTCGACTCCCAGCCGCGTAGCAGCCAGTCGGTAACCGGCAGGATCAGGTTTGCCAGCGCTGACGTCTTCAGCGGTCACCATCACCTCAGGCTCCGGTATTCCCGCCGCCGCCATCCGTCGCCGCGCCAGCGCCTTGGGTGCAGAGGTGACGATGGCCCATTGCCTGGCCGGCAAGGATTTGAGGAAGTTCGCCGCACTGGCCACCTCGACAATCCCCTCGACATCCTCGATCTCGGCCTCGGTGATAAATGCCGCTTCAGCCTCGGCATCCACTCCGGGCAGCGCCAGACGATTGATGGTGTCGATGGCGCGGGCGCCATGGATGGTCGGCAGGAAAGACTCGACATCGACCCCGTGGCGCAAGGCCCAGGCGGCCCAGATCCGCTCGGCGGCGGCGATGGAGTTGAGGACGGTGCCATCCATGTCGAATAGAAAAGCGCGGTACGGGGTGTTGAAGACGCAATTGTGAACAGGCAAAGGGCTGCTTCCTTTTGCAAGAGCCAGGCGGGTATTTCACGCAATGTACACCTTCTTGCACCACCCCCTGTAGGAGCTGGCTTGCCAGCGAAGGCGATGTGTATCAGCCGACATCGATGTTGAATGTCCGGACGCCTTCGCTGGCAAGCCAGCTCCTACAGGGTCCTGCGTGAATCCAGGGCACTTTGCACACAATCGATCAATTGCCCGAGCGCCCAGGGCTTCTTGATGAACGACACCGGGTGCCGGACGCCGGAGCTTTCCGGGGTTTCGAAGCCGGACATGATCATGATCGGCTTGTCCGGCCAGCGATCGCCGAACTGGTTGGCCAGGTCCGCGCCATTGAGCTTGCCGGGCATGGTGATGTCCGTCAGCAATAGCCGTACTTCATTGAAATGACCTTCCAGATAGGCTGATGCGGCGTCTGCACTGGCTTGCGGCTCAACCACAAACCCTTCCTCCTGAAGAATTTCGCAGAGAAACTCCAGGATCAGCGGGTCGTCCTCGACCACAAGAATCAACCCGCCAGGAAGCGACTCGCCCGCTGTCGATACTGGACTCATGACTGTGCCACTCCCTGATTGCCTGAATGATTTCGCGGTCTCAAATCCGCTGCCTACAGGTATGAGCCGCAGACACCGAGGAAATTCATTTTTGATACAGGCAACGACAAAAATCGAGAGTCCTGGAAGCGAAGCCCGTGAATAACAGTGTTCGAATTACTGTGCCATCTGGTCCTTCTTCATGGCGTCCTTGGACATGGCGTCTTTTTTCATGGCGTCCTTGCCCATGGAATCCTTGGACATCTCGTCTTTTTTCATTGAGTCCTTGGACATGGCGTCTTTTTTCATAGCGTCTTTGTTCATGGCATCCTTTTTCATGGCGTCCTTGGACATCGAATCCTTACTCATGCTGTCGTTGTTCATGGCATCGGCGGCAAACACGCTGGCAGCGCCCATGGCCAGGCACATCGACAGTACGGCGGTGGTTAACACTTTCATGATGAAACTCCTTTGAATGACAGGTTGCGAATGAGCACAGCGAGTGCTGCGCACTGAAACTGCCGGGCGCCGTCAGCTGCCACCGAACCAGTTGTAGCCCTGGTCTTCCCAGTAGCCGCCGCTGTAGGTGTTGCTGACGAATATCGCCTGGATGTGTTTGGGGTTCTTGTAGCCCAGCTTGGTGGGCATGCGCAGCTTCATCGGGAAGCCGTACTCGCGAGGCAGCACCGCGCCGTCATAAGTCAGCGCCATCAGGGTTTGCGCATGCAGCGCGGTGGCCATGTCGATGCTGGTGTAATAGTCGTCCGCGCATTTGAAGCCGACATATCTGGCATCGGTGTCGGCACCGATCCGTTTCAGGAAATCGCTGAACCGCACGCCGCCCCAGCGCCCGATCGCGCTCCAGCCTTCGACGCAAATGTGGCGGGTGATCTGCTCGGTCTGCGCCATGGCGCGCAGCTCATCAAGGCGCCAGCTGCGCTTGTCGGCGACCAGCCCGGTCACCTCCAGGCGATAACCCTCTTCCTCCACCGTCGGTGCCTCATCGATGCCGTAGAAGGCATTGAAGGGAAACGGCCGGGTGATCATCGACTCAGGATAGGTGGGCGCCATCGCGTTGGGGTTGAACAGCCAGCCCTGCACCCGATCGTTGAACCGGGACATGGCGGACAAGGCCGTCTCGACACTGTCGTTGTCGGTCAGGTTGCAGCCGGACAACATGGCCACGCCGCCGAGGGTCAGGCCGCGCATCAGGAAGTTGCGACGGGAACGATCCTCGATCTGCGGTGCAATGATTTTCCGGGCGTCGGTCAGGATGGACGACTCGTCCAGCGCCGAGCCTTCGATGTGCTTTTTCATACGGGTTCCTTGCGACCGACAATCATGGCCCACAACGTTTTGGGTACCAGCGCGACCATCAACAGATGCACCGCGACGAATGCCACCAACAACGCCATCGCAATGAAATGCACATGCCGCGCGCCTTCGTATCCGCCCAGCAACTCACGCAGGAGCGGGAATTGCACGGACTTCCACAGCACCAGCCCGGAGATCACCAGCAGCGCGATGTCGACCATCACGAACAGATACGCCACCCGTTGCACCTGGTTGTAATGAGTCGGGTCGGCATGCGCCAATCGCCCGCGCAACGCGGCCCACAGGTCATGCAGGACGCCGTGGGCCGAGACGGGGAAAAAGCGCCGTTTCAGCCGACCACTGAAGAGGTTGATGATCAGGTAGACAAGACCGTTGATGGCAAGAAACCACATCGCCGCAAAGTGCCATTGCAACGCGCCGCCGAGCCAGCCGCCCAGGGTGATCGAAGCGGGAAAACTGAAATCGTAAAGCGGCGACGCGTTATAGATCCGCCAGCCGCTGGTGACCATGACCAGCACCGCCAGCGCATTGAGCCAATGGGTCAGGCGTAGCCAGCGAGGATGGGATGAAGCAGGTAGCGAGGACATGATGCGTTCCCGGCGGTTGATCGTTGGTGCCGAGTATGAGGGCGGGCAAATCGCCAAATCCTCACGGAAAGTTAAATTAATCGTGATAACTCCCTGGGCAGGTCCGTTGTTGATTCGTTGGGGAGCATTTGTGTTTAAAATGCCGCCCCGACCTGTTGCCGATCCTGCCCGATGAACTCTGACGCGCTCTCCATCCTCCACGATCATTTGCTCAACGCCCTGGCAGCCGCCCCGGAAGAAACCCGCCGGCTGTTCCACGGCCGTGGTCGTTGCTGGCCGGGGCTGGAACAATTGACGGTGGACTGGTTGCAGGGTGTGGTGCTGGTGTCGCTGTTCAAAGAACCCGAAGCGGCGCAACTGGAAGCGTTGAAACAGCGGCTGCTGGAACTCACTCAATCACCTGAGTGGGCGACCTGCGGCGCGCACACCTTGGCGCTGCAACACCGTTACCTGCTGCAAAGCACCACCGAGTGGCTGCTCGGGGCGGCGATCGAGGACATGACCATCACCGAGGGCGGCCTGCGTTATCGCGTCGACCTGGGGCGCAAACAGAACACCGGCCTGTTCCTCGACATGCGCTATGGCCGCGACTGGGTACGGGCCAATGCCCAGGGCAAGCGCGTGTTGAATCTGTTCGCCTACACCTGCGGTTTCTCGGTGGCCGCCATCGAGGGCGGCGCGACCCATGTGGTGAACCTGGACATGTCCAGCCCGGCGCTGAGCCGAGGCCGTGACAATCACCGACTGAACGGACATGACCTGGGCAAGGTGACGTTTCTGGGCCACGACCTGTTCAAGTCCTGGGGCAAAGTAATCGGCAAGGGCCCGTACGACCTGGTGATCATTGACCCGCCGTCCTTTCAGAAAGGCAGTTTCTTGCTGACCAAGGACTACCAGCGGGTGTTGCGTCGCCTGCCGGAGTTGCTCAGTGCCCAGGGTACGGTGCTGGCCTGCATGAACGACCCGGCGTTCGGCGCGGATTTCCTGATCGAGGGCGTCATGCGTGAAGCGCCGAGCCTGCGGTTCGAGCAACGGCTGGAGAATCCGCCGGAGTTTCCGGATGCGGATGTCGAGTGCGGGTTGAAGGCGTTGGTGTTCCGGCTGGGGGATTGAGTCCCGTTCTTTGTGGGAGCGAGCCCGCTCGCTCCCACAGTCAACCGAGTTACCCCAACCGCTGGCGCACACACTCATGCGCCTTGCGCGTCATCTGGTCCAGATGCCGATCCCGCTGCTTTTCCGCATCGAGCATCGCCCGCTTGCCGTGTTTTTGCAGCAGATAGGTATGAATCTGCCGCACCTCCAGCGAGCTGTAGATCGAGGCCATATCCAACAGCCCCATCAAGCCTTCACTGCCATGGTCGCGGGTGTTCATCAGCACCTGAGTCCCGCGCACGCCCACCACCTGGAAGCCCATCGACTCGAAATAAGGCACCTTGGCCACAGCGCAGGTGAGTTCGGCATGGGGATAACGGCCGACCATTTCCCGCAGCATCCGCCGGGCAATGCCTTGACGCCGATAACCGGCCTGCACCGCCATGTACGCCACGCCGCACGCCTCGGGATCGTCCTTGACCGGCAGGTACAGCAAAAAGCCGACAACTTTTTCCGGGTCGTCATCGTCCGTCGCGACCAGCAACTCCACGGCAATCCCTTTCGCCCCGTTCAAGGCCTCCAGATAGAGATGAACCTCATAGCCGATCGCGTACTGATACAGGTTGTACAACAGGTTGCTCGGCGGGATCGCGACCATGCTGATGTCGGTCAGGTAGTCGACGACCATCTGCAGGATCTGGCTGTTGACCGGCTCTGGGCATGGGGCTTGGTAATGGGTGATCTGGGGCATTGCAGGGGCTGACTCCGGGGGGCGGATGTGAAGCGTTGATCGCGGGGCTGCCTATCATAACGTGCCGAGGCGGCTTGTTCGCTAAAGTACTCAGCGCATCGCAATGATCGTTCCCACGCTCTGCGTCACCAGTGTCCCGTCATGTTTCACAGTTCAAGGCTGCGGTTATGAATGGACACTAGGGACGAAGAGCGTGAGAACGATCAGAAAGGCTGACGGTGCTGAGGTCCGCGCATGGGGGCTCTCGGTGCTCTTATTGCGCTAGACGTCGGGGGAATCACTCTCACATTTCGCCTTAATAGCGCAAGTACTTGCGCTTGAGATAAGCCGTTGCTCGCTAAGGTGGCTATGGTTTGAGCTATTTGCACTCCAGATGCGAGGTCCATGTTTTGCGCCGTGGCCGCCGTGGGAATAGAGCTACCGGGATTAGCTTGCAATTGGCCTGCAGCATTCACTGGCGCCATCGGTTGGTTGACAATGGAAGTCTGGTTGATTTGAGGGCGTGTGGGTGGCGGGGCCAAGGTAAGCGCCCGTGGGGTTGGAGCGACTTTTTGTATGGGCACCTCTTTTATTAAGCTCTGAAAAGCATCCGCAGCTGTACGCTTTACTGCACTGTTCGCTGTGCTTTGTTTAAGGAACTTTGTCGATTGACGAACAAGACGAGTTTTTTGCTCACCCTGACCGACCAGGAATTTCAAGTTGTTGCGCATGGCTGCCCAAAGCAATTTCCCTACATGTCCAGAAGGGTCATTTCTGTTCACAGGATCCCCGGAGCAATAGGCATAGCTGTTCACACCGCCTGCTCCAAAAGGACTCCAACTGTCCGGACTGTTGAACCGCATCAACACCGGGTTAAACGCCCTATAGCCATTGCCCAACAAATAATACCCGGTCAGCGAGTCCGGTCGTTCGCCGTTGAAGCCGAGCAAGCTGAGTAAGCCGCTCTCGGGCGGGCGATGTCCGTAGGCTGTATAGACAAGAGGATTGTGCTGAACCGTGTCGAGCGTATTCAACACCGTGCGTTGTTGGTCGGTGGCGAGCAGGCGCGTTTCCACGGTACCGATCTGGTGCTCATGCTGCGCCAGCAGTTGATCGTCGTGCTGCATGATTGAGCGCCGTACCTCGCCCTGTACTTCGGTGGTCATGCGATCTTTCTTGTAGAAGCGCTGAGTATTGGCTTGTGTCAGGGGTGTGCTTGCAACCAGTCGATCCAGCGGATCGTAATGATAGCGGCAGAGCAGGATTGTACGGTTCGCAGACATGGTGGAGTTCCCTGAAAGATCGTCGATTCAGGGTTTTACTGTGGCGCAGTTGATTGGTGTTGGGTACTAGCAGAACTGCTAGGGTCGGCCAGACGGCGGCAGAAATGATGGGCGTGTTACCCGAGCCGGCGTCAGGCGTCGCCGGCGTTTGCCTTGTTGCGGGAGGCGTTGCGATATCGGGACTGAGACTGGTAAGTGTCAGGTGACTGGAGTGTTGGATGTGCCGGCCCCTTCGCGAGCAAGCTCGCTCACAGTGGATTCTCGGTGAACATTTGATTCGTGTACGCCAACGATCAAATGTGGGAGATTCTATGTTGCAGGGGAACCCTGCAACCTTAAATTCGGCTGGTATTCGCTTTGGTTTTTCATGAGTGCGAACACCCTCGAGGGTGTACGCGGTCGACGTAGGAGCTGGCGCAGCCTGCGATCTTTTTATCCTGGCGAAATCGGGTTATCACTCAGGCACCTGCTCAACCTCGATCCTGAAACGCCCCTTGAACCCCGTCCCCGTCACATCGAATTCCCACCCCTGGGCCACTTTTTTCATCAGCGTCTTGGGATCGTCGACATAACCGGGCGCCGCAAACTGTTCGCCATCATGGATAAACATGGTGTAAGGCGGCAGCAGCAATCCGCGAATGTAGTACTGCTTTCTGAAAATCACATTATCGGAAAAACCCACGCCAAACAGATCGCGCTCGCCGACATAAAAGTCCACGCGCATGACCATGTCTTTCTTGCTGATGCTGGCATCTTCCAGTATCGGCGTGGTGTTGAGATACCCCTCCCAGATCAGCCGGTCGGGGCCGGCCCAACCGAACTCCACAGCCGGGTCGGTCAGGCTGGTCTTGGTGAAGGGGCCATAACAGTTTTCCGAATCGGCGCCCTGGTGGAACAGTTCGAAATCGACCCCGCGCGGTTTGATCGACACGCCGAAAAAGAACTCGCTCTTGCCGAACATATCCATGCCGCGCAGCACTTCACCTTCGATCATCCGCAAACGGACCTTCACGTTGCCGAAGAAGAATCGCGTGGCGATCTCGAATGACTCCCTGGCCGTCACCAGCGAGTCGAAACCACCATGGCACTTATGCACGAAGGTTCGTGGCGCCCCCGGGATCTGTGCGAAGCTCTGTTTGACCAGGCCGTCGCTGCGGTTGTAGTTCATGCCGAATTCGTCGGCCACCGAAAACAGCCGATTGCCCAGGGAGGCCGAGCCGACGTCGTAGGATTTGTAGTTGGTCCCTACGACTGTCAGCAGGCGATCCAACGGGAAATGCTTGCCAAATTGGGTAAATGACGTGGGGATATTCGGGTCTTTTTGAGTGTTCGGATTGAAATGTTCGATCTCTTGTTGCGCCTCGGTCCCGACCCATTTTTTCAACACTTGAAAGGCGATGCCTTGATGGGGAGTACCAAGGGTCACCACTTTGTTGATCAGATCGGCGGGCTTGCGTTTAGCGTCCGGAATCGTCTGTTGGATCGCCTGCCTCACCAATAAACCGCCCATGGAGTGGGCGATGATATTGACCATGGGCTCAGGTTGCGCAGGGTTCTTGAGCTTGGCCAGGGCCCGGATAAAGTCGATCAGACGCAGCAGTGCAGCACCGTAGGCGACCATTTTTCGGTCATTGAGATCGTAGTAGCGAAATACCCACAGTGTCCGATTCGGGTCATTCGCCGTGCGTACCAGGTGCAACGCCATGGCCGGATCGATGATCAACTTGCCTTGGCTGAAAAAGCCCGAATCCAATGCCTTCAGTTCAACAGGAATGGGCGGCGCGGTATCGCCAACATTTTCGCCGTAATAGCCGACCACATTGGTTGCATCCTGGTATTGCCAGGAAGACTTCAGGAACCTGAGGATGAACCCTTCATAGATATAGTTTTCACCGCGCTTCTGGGGGTAGACCGTTCCGTCGTTGAAGCCTTGATAGGTAGCCTTTTTCTCGTCTTCGACGTTGAGCCCGCCGAACCCGCGGATCAATATCAGGGGTTGCGGCTTGCGAGTGGGTTTAGCCATCGCGACCTTCCTTTCCGACAGCTGCCGGGCCTAGAAAGTGAACGTGCCGTCTATCAATGCCGTGCACTTGTAAACGGCTCCCAAGACAACTTAGATGAGCCGCTTGCTGTCAGCAACAAACATCAAGGACAAATAACTAACTCACTGAAAACTGATAAGCCGGCGTTACAGATGTGTAATGACGATGATACAACTTATATCAACCAGGACAAGTTGATCAATCACACCACAGCATCTACCGTTTAACTAATCCCTCACCCAACAATCTATTGCAACATTGTAAACCCACATTAACAACCCCTGTAACATTCAATTAACATCACGCGTGCAGGAACAGAGCAATGGATATCCAACAGCTGATCTGTGCCGTTCAAGCCGCTGTCGGCGTAGACGTCGACGGTAAACCCGGGCCCCAAACCTGGATCGCCATTGCCCAACGCCTGGTGCCCGATCAAGCCGTAACGCTGGCAGACGATTCCACCTCTGACCTGGACCCCAAAAGTAAAAAGAACATCGACACCTTGCTCCCGCAAGTGCGCCCCTATGCCATAGCACTCATACAGAAAGCCAAACTCAACGGCATCACCATCAAGATCATCAGCGGACTAAGAACTTACGAAGAGCAGGACGCGCTTTACGCCAGAGGTCGCCCTGATAATGGCCCGACGGTCACCAATGCCAAAGGTGGCCAGTCCAACCATAACTTCGGCATCGCGTTCGATATCGGTATCTTTGAAAGTGGCAAGTACCTCGGCAACTCGCCCAAGTACAAAGCCGTCGGGGTATTGGCGATGGACCTGGGCCTGGAGTGGGGCGGAAACTGGAAAAGCTTCAAGGATGAGCCCCACTATCAACTGCGTCCTTCCTGGGCCAGCGGGATGACCGAGAGGGATATGCTGGCTGCGCTCAGAAAACGCAAATCAGACCATCAGGAAGTCTTTGTCTAGTTGATCGACATCCACTGTCCCACGACATGGGCGCCACGAGCGCACTGACCCTACTGCTGTGGCGCAACCATGCGAAACCTGATGTTGATATCGTTGGACACCACGCCATCGGCCCATTCGCCTTCGCCGATGTTGAAATCGCTGCGTTTGACCGTCAGTTGGCCATCGAAGATGCCAATGGCGTTGTCGGTCTTGAGCTGCACCGGCACTTCCACCACGCGCGTGATCCCCCTGAGCGTGAGTTTGCCGGTGATCAGGTAGCGATCGTTGCTCAGGGCGTTCACGCCGCTCGATTCAAACGTCGCCACTGGGTAGCTCGCCGTGTCGAACCAGGCGGGCTTCTGCAATTCTTCGTTGGCATCGCTGCTGCCGGCGTCGATGCTGTCGAGGTCGATGCGCAGTGCAGCGTGCGCGGCGGCGGGGTTGTCGGTGTCGAAATCGAGGGTGGCTTCGAACTTGCCAAAGGTGCCGTAGGCGCGTGAGGTGAACTGGTTATAGGTGAAGGAAATGGTGCTGGCAGTCGCATTGACCTGGGTGTATTCGGCCGCCTCGACGCAGGGCAAGGCCGCGAATGCGAGTGCGGCAACCCAGGCGGCGGAAGGTGAAAATCGAGGGGTCATGGGCTTCTTCCGTCAGGGTTTCCTGCTGCGTCGGGGTGCTGGGCGCACCGGCCAGCCACAGGTGGACTAAAGCAAAGAACCGCGGTTTATGCCACCTGCCGGCCTGACTTCCGACCACCTGTCGGTCCACTCGATGCCACGCCCGACGCCTGCGCCGAGCGGGTGTTTAATTAAAGCTCACCACCACGGAAGACCGACCATGAAAATCGTCGTCATCGGCGGCACTGGCCTGATCGGCAGCCAACTGTGCAACAACCTGCAGGCGCTGGGGCACGAAACCCTGGCGGCGTCCCCCAGTACCGGCGTCAACGTCATCAGTGGTGCAGGACTGCTCGATGCGCTGAACAATGCCGACGTGGTGGTCGACGTAGCCAACTCGCCTTCTTTCGAAGACCATGCGGCGTTGCACTTTTTTGAAACGGCCGGGAACAACCTGTTGGCGGCGGAGAAAGTCAACGGCGTCAAACACCATGTTGCGCTGGGCGTGGTCGGGACCGAACGGATGCTCGACAGCGGCTACTTCCGGGCGAAGATGGCCCAGGAACAACTGATCAAGGCCTCGGGCATTCCCTACACCCTCCTGCGGGCCACACAGTTCTTCGAGTTCATCAGTGCCATTGCCTTCTCGGGTCGCGAGGACGGCGACACCATCCACCTGACCTGCGCCGCGTTGCAACCGGTGGCCTCGATCGATGTGGCGGCCGCACTGACCGACATTGCGTTGAAAATGCCGAGCAACCAGACCGTGGAAGTGGCCGGTCCCGAACGCCGACCGCTGGTGGAATTCGTCAGCGAGTACCTGCAACACATCAAGGATCCGCGCCAGGCGGTGTCGGACGATACCGTTCCGTATTTCGGGGCGCCGGTCAACGATCAGTCGCTGACGCCGGGAGATCATCCAATCCTCGGGGCGACGCGGTTTGAAACCTGGCTCAAGAACACCGCGCATTCCTGATTGGGTGCTACTCATTATTCACAATTCGTGCTCAACGCCTTCACTTAACGACTCTTGATGCAGATTCCGCGATGAATATGCTGTCGTTAAGTCGCATCCCGTGATCTCGCACAACACGAATAATGAGCCCTCCCCCATGAACAGCCCCAGAACGCTTTATCAGAAGCACATCGATAGCCACACCGTCTGTTCCCTCGACGACCAGGGCCATGTGCTACTGTACATCGACCGTCAGGTCGCCAACGAATACACCAGCCCGCAAGCATTCAGCGGCATGCGTGAAGCCGGGCGCAAGGTCTGGCGCCCCGCTGCCACGCTCGCGGTGGTGGATCATGTAAACCCTACCACCCCGACGCGCATCGCCACGATGCCGGACGCGGGGGGTGCGCGGCAGGTCTCGTACTTCGAAGAAAACTGCCGTGACTTTGGCATCGAACTGTTCGACGTGCTCGACAAGCGCCAGGGCATCGAACACGTCGTGGCCCCGGAGCAAGGCTTTATCCTGCCGGGCATGGTGGTTGCCGCGGGCGACAGTCACACCACGACTTACGGAGCGCTGGGCGCCTTCGGTTTCGGTATCGGCACCTCTGAAATCGAACACCTGCTGGCGTCGCAGACCCTGGTCTACAAGCGCCTGAAAACCCTGCGCGTCACGGTCAACGGGGTGCTCGGCAACGGTGTGACCTCCAAGGACATCATCATGGCGCTGATCGAAAAGATCGGCGCGTCGGGCGCCACGGGTTATGCGATTGAATTCGCCGGGCCGACGATCGATGCCCTCAGCGTCGAGGCCAGGATGACCATTTGCAACATGGCCGTGGAGGCCGGCGCCCGGGGCGCGTTCATGGCGCCGGACGAGAAGGTCTTTGCCTACCTGCAATCGAAACCCCGCGCGCCCCAAGGTGAAATCTGGGATCAGGCCGTCGGCAAATGGCGCGAGCTGCACAGTGACGCAGGCGCCCTTTTCGATCGCGAAGTGAGCCTCGACATCGCGGCTCTGGAGCCGATGGTGACCTGGGGCACCAGCCCCGATCAGGCGGCGCCGGTCGGCGGGCATGTGCCGGACCCGGCCACCGAACCCGACCTCATCCTGCGCCAGGGCATGCAGCGCGCCCTGCACTACATGGGCCTGGAGCCTGGCATGCCGCTCAGCGACGTGGTGATCAGCCATGCGTTCATCGGCTCTTGCACCAATGCCCGGATCGAAGACCTGCGTGACGTGGCGCGGGTGGTGCGCGGCAAGCGCGTGGCGGCCCATGTGCGGGCGATGATCGTGCCCGGGTCGACCCTGGTGCGTGACCAGGCCGAAGACGAGGGGCTGGCGCAGATTTTCCTCGATGCCGGTTTCGAGTGGCGGCAATCGGGCTGCTCGATGTGCCTGGCGATGAATGACGACGTGCTGGCCCCGGGTGATCGCTGTGCGTCGAGTACCAATCGCAACTTTGAAGGCCGTCAAGGCGCCGGTGCGCGCACCCATCTGATGAGCCCGGCGATGGTCGCCGCGGCGGCGATTACCGGTCACCTGACTGACGTTCGATCATTCGCCTTGGAGGCTTGAAGCATGCAACCTTTCACTACGGTCACCGGCAGTGCAGCACCGTTCCTGGCGTCCAACATCGACACCGACGTCATCATGCCCAAGCAGTTTCTCAAGGGGATCGACCGCAAGGGGCTGGACCGGGGCCTGTTCTTCGATCTGCGGTTCCTTGAATCCGGCGCGCCCAACCCTGAATTCATCCTCAATCAACCGGCCTGGAGCGACGCCGCGTTCCTGGTGGTCGGGCCCAACTTTGGCTGCGGTTCGAGTCGCGAGCACGCGGTCTGGGGCTTGAAGCAAGTGGGGATCAGGGCACTGATCGGCACCCGCTTCGCCGGGATTTTCTATGACAATTGCCAGCGTAACGGGGTGTTGGCGATTCAGCTGTCCGAGACTCGGTTGCAACAAATCGCGGAGGTGATCAGCGATCCGCGGACCGCGGCGATCAGCATCGACCTGCCCGAGCAAAACATCCGCCTGGCCGATGGTACGGTGATCCCGTTCGAGATCGATGAACTGCGCAAGCAATCGCTGCTGCTCGGTCTGGATGCCATCGGCACCACGCTGCAGCGTGCCGAGCAGATCCGCGGTTTCGAATCCCGGCACCTGACTGAAAATCCCTGGTTACGATAACTTGTAGGAGCAAGCTTGCTCGCGATGGTCGTCAACGATAGCGCTGGAAACCTGACACTCCGCGGCGCTCTCCGGTTCATCGCAGGCAAGCCAGCTCCTGCAGGTAATCGGTGCGTACTCAAGTCCCGAGGCAAGTTCTGCATCGCCAGGGCTTCACTCGACGGACAGCTCGCGAAAATACTCCTCCAGAAACTCAACACACACCCGCAACTTGGCAGACTGGCTGAGCCGCGTCGGATACACCGCCCAGACATTGGCGCTCTGGGTGTATTCGTGCAGCACTTGCACCAGGCGCCCCTGCTCCAGCATCGGTTTGACGTCCCACATCGAACGCAGTAACACCCCGCCACCACTCAACGCCCACTCCAGCACGATCTCGCCATTGTTGGAGGACAAGGGCCCGCTGACGCGCACCGATTCCGGCTGCCCGTCTTTCGTCAGCTCCCAGACCCCGAAGGCGTTATTGCGCTCCTTGAGCACCAGGCAATCGTGGTCTTTCAAATCGTCCAGCGACTGCGGCACGCCGCGCCGCGCCAGGTATTCGGGCGCGGCACAGAGCACCCGCCGATTGCTCACCAGTTTGCGGCCCAGGTGCTGGCCCGCAGGTCATCGCCGACGCGATTTCCAGATCGAAGCCTTCGCTGACGATATCGACCACGCGATCAAACACGTCCAGGCGCATTTCCAGTTTCGGGTAGGTTTGCGACAGCTTGCAGATGGCCGGCGCGACATGATTGCGTCCGAAACCGAAGCTGCTGCAGATGTGCAGCGAGCCGCTTGGCTGGTGCCGCGCCTCGGCGATTTCCCCGAGGAAATCGTCAAGATCGCCCAGCAGCTTCTCGGCCCACACCCGCACCCGTTCACCATCGTCGGTCAACGCGATGCGCCGGGTGGTGCGGTGCAGCAAGCGCGTCGCGAGCGTGGTTTCCAGCACCGAGATGCGTTTGCTGATGTAGGCCGGTGAGAAACCCAGCTCCTCCGCGGCGCTGGCGAAGCCATTTTTGCGGACCACCGTCAGGAACACCTTCAGGTCTTCGGGCAGGGGAAATTGATCACGATTCGTGTTCATACGCCTCATACTTACGCGGTTTATCTCATGATTCGCGAAGGATACCATCGTTCTACCGACGAGTGATCCGTCACCGGTCAGCCGTGCGTTTCCTTGAATCCTCGATAAAAACAAGCATGAGGAATGAGCCCCATGAACAAGTCTTATGAGCAGCCCCTGAACCTCGATGAAGTCCGTGATGGCGGGTTTCGTCAGCGCCTGCGCAACCTGTGTGCCTATGAAATAGGCGTGGTCCCGCTACCGATATTTCTTGGCATCGCCCTGATTGTTTTTCTCTCGGCCCACCTCGGTTTCCTGCCGAAAAACATGATCGGCGGCCTTGCCGTGATCATGACCATGGGCGTGTTTTTCGGCCAGATGGGGCAACGCCTGCCCATCCTCAAGGAAATCGGCGGCGGCGCCATCCTGTGCCTGATGCTGCCTTCGGTGCTGGTGTTCTTCGGCTTCTTCGGCCCCGCCACCATCGACGCGACCAAGATGCTGATGAAGGAGGCGAATTTTTTATACTTCGTGATTGCGAGCCTGGTGGTGGGCAGCATTCTGGGCATGAGCCGCTTCATTCTGGTCCAGGGCATGATCCGGATGTTCATCCCCCTGCTCGTCGGCACCCTGGCCGCCGTGGGCAGCGGGCTGCTCGTGGGCAAGCTGGTGGGCTACAGCTTCTACCACAGCTTCTTTTTCATCATAGTGCCGATCATTGGCGGCGGCATTGGCGAAGGGATCCTGCCGCTGTCGCTGGCCTACTCGGCCATCCTCGGCGGGACGCCGGACATCTACGTCGCGCAACTGGCACCGGCCGCCGTGGTCGGCAACATCGCCGCGATCATCTGCGCCGGTTACCTGGCCCGCCTGGCGCTCAAGCGTCCACACCTCAATGGCGAAGGTTCGCTGATTCGGGTCAAGGCCGAGAACGATAAATTCCAGGTCAAGGAAGACACCGGCTCGATGGTCGACTTCCGGATCATGGGCGCCGGGGTGCTGGTCATCTGCGCCTTCTTCATCCTCGGCGGTCTGCTGGAGAAAGTCGTGGGCATTCCAGGCCCGGTGATGATGATTCTGGCGGCCGTGCTGTTCAAGTACATGCGAGTCTTGCCGGAAAAGCTGGAGAAAGGCGCCAACACTTTCTACAAACTGGTGTCCGCGGCCTTCATCTGGCCGGTCATGATCGGATTGGGCATGCTCTACGTCCCGCTCGACAGCGTGGTCAAAGTGTTCTCGGTCGGTTATGTGCTGGTCTGTGTGTCCGTCGTGGTGTCGATGACGATTGCCGGCTTTTTCATCGGCAACCTGATGAAAATGTACCCCATCGAATCGGCCATCGTGACCTGCTGCCACAGCGGCCTGGGCGGCACCGGGGACGTGGCGATCCTGTCGGCGTCCAACCGCATGGCGCTGATGCCGTTCGCGCAGATCTCCACGCGTATCGGTGGTGCCTCGACGGTGATTCTGGCGACGATTTTACTCGGGATTTTTGCCTGAGCCGTTTTTTGCATCGCCTCACCTGCCCGGCATATAAATTAACTGCCTGATTCCGACACCCTCTGCCGGCAACCGACAGACGCCCTGATTGCATGTTCTTACTCTCCACTGGCCCCGACGTTCAGCGCTTCACGTCGGGCAAGCCAGTCCTACCACTGCACACCTCGCCATGAGCGCCAGCCGGCCATGGAGGGGTGTAGGGAGAGTAAGAATAATGAATACAGGTCTTACTTCGTCACTCAACCACTTGTTCAGTACCGTCACAGGTGGACCGCTACGCGTGCCTGGCGTGGTCGCCGCCATCACCGGGCGTGACGGCCTGGTCTATCAAGGCGCTTCGGGCCAACGCACACTCGGTCAAGCCGGGGAAATGACCACCGACAGCGTCTTCGCCCTGTTTTCCGCGACGAAAGCGATCACCGCCACCGCGGTGCTGCAGTTGGTCGAGGAAGGTCGACTGGATCTCGATGCGCCCGCCAGGGACTACCTGCCGATGATCGGCGAACGGCAGGTACTCGAGGGCTTCGACAGCGACGGCAGCCCTCGCCTGCGCCCGCCGAAAAAACCCATCACCACCCGCATGCTGCTGCTTCATACCGCAGGCTTTGATTATGAGTTTTTCAACGAACACTACAACCGACTGGCCCGGGAACAGGGACTGCCCGGCATCATCAGCGGGTCTTTGGCGGCGCTGCAAACACCCTTGCTGTTCGAGCCCGGAGCACAGTGGGAATACGGCTCCAACCTGGATTGGGCCGGCCTGGTGGTGGAGGCCATTACCGGACAGCGCCTGGGCGAAGTCATGCAGCAGCGTATCTTCGAGCCGCTGGGCATGACCGATACCGCCTTTACCATGACCCCGTCGATGCTCCAGCGGCGAGCTTGCCTGCATCAGCGTGAAGTGGATGGATCGCTGAGCGTACTCGAGGATTTCATCCTGCCGCAGGATCCCGAAGTGCATATGGGAGGTCATGGCCTGTATTCGACCGTGCAGGATTATTGTCGGTTTATTCGTGCCTGGCTGAACGATGGACAAGGCGATCATGGGCGGATCCTACGGCCGGAGACGATTCGCCTGGCGGAAAAAAACGGCCTCGACAACCTGAAGATCAAAGCCCTGCCCGGCGTTATCCCGAGCCTCACCAACACCGCGGAATTCTTCCCGGGCAAGCCCAAGTCCTGGGGGCTGAGTTTCATGATCAATGACGAGGATGCGCACACCGGTCGCCCGGCGGGCTCTCTGGCCTGGGCTGGGCTGGCCAATCTGTTCTATTGGATCGATCGCAAGAACGGCATCGGTGGTTTTTGGGCCACCCAGACCCTACCGTTCGCCGACCCCATCTCGGTCTCCGGCTATCTGGGTTTCGAAACGGCGGCCTACCGCTATCTGACCGGCTGAGCCATTCACCTCTGGGGTGGAGAGACCCGCATCGACGGCCGTTGTGGGTGTTCTGACCCGAGACGAACGACCGGTTTTTTTGGGGCACCGAGTGGGTGGGATGGACGCCACTTCCGGTGCCCTTTTTTTTGCGTCACACGCTAGCGCAGACGGCGCTGCAAGGTGTGCGAAGGCAGTTCAGCAAACCGCCTGCGATAGATCCCGGCAAATTCCCCCAGGTTCAGATACCCCCATCGAGAGGCGATGACCGCCACCGTCGTACCCGATTGCGGATCAGTCGCCAACAAATCCCGGCGCGCCCCCTGCAACCGCTGCTCGCGCAAGAATGCACCGGGGGTCATGCCACGAAAACGCGAAAAGGCACCACTCAATGACCGCACACTGGTCCCGACTGCGCCAGCCACCTCTGCCAGCGTCGGCAGGTTCGCGGCATTGGCACTCATGAACTCTTCGGCAGCCCTCACATAACGCGGAGCGATCCGGTTCATCGGACTGCTCAGATCCAGCCCCGCCCGCCCGGCGCGGCTGGCCCATTCCTGCAGCAAGTGCACGCAAAGATTGTGCTCCAGGTGCGCGCCCATGCGCCCTTCGGCCATGTGCCCGGGGGCCTCGGCCACACAGCGAACGGTGTACTCGAGCAGACTCAACCAGCTCGAACCGACCCCGCCGAGGACGCACTTGTGTCGCCAGAACCGGTCATCGGGGACGAACCCGAACCACTGCTGCGCCATCCGCTCCAGCACTGCATGGGGAATGGTCAGATTCAGCTGCAGGTGATCCGGGTCCAGGTCGATCCGGTAATCGACCCGACTGCAATCGGCAATGAAGGATTCGCCCGCCGCAGTATCTTCTGTGACCGAACGCTGCGCCCAGTGCCGGGCATTGCCGCGAACGGTCGTGAGCAGCAGCGCGTTCCCGGCATCGGGGGAAAAATCGTCAATGCTTACCGCCACGCCATAGGCAAAACGCGTCAGCGTCAGCTCGCCGATCCTCGACGAGTGCATGCTGGCGCTCGGCTTGATGGCCTGCCCTACGGGACACACCCGATAGGGCATGTAGACGCGATCCGACCAGTCGCTGATTTCATCCCATTCGGTAGAAAAATTCTTGTGATGCTGCTGAAGCGGCTTGCCGCTGACATCGGTTAACAACGCCTGCTCGAGAAGCATAGAGGCACCTGATCTTGTTTTTTCTGTCGGGCTGCTGCGTCCGCTGGTGCAAGATCATCCGGTGCCTGTGCTGGCTCGTAAAGGATTTTTTGGTTATCCATCCAGGCTCGGTGGCGAGCCCCATCGAGCGGTCCCACCTTGCCCGTGGAAAGTCGCCAGGCAGTAAAATGGGGCGTCGTTTCACTGCGCCCCATCAGTGCCAAGCCAATCGCTCTTCTACAGATCGGTGATTTCCTTATGGCGCGGCACCAGCACCTTCATCACGCTCCACGCCACCAGGTAGGCCAGCGCACAGATGGCAAACATGATCATGTAGCCGGTATGGATATCGTTGATCGTTTTGTAATAGTCGAACACCCAACCGCCTAACTTGGTCATCGCGACGCCGCCCAAGCCGCCCGCCATGCCACCGATACCGACCACCGAAGCGATGGATTTTTGCGGGAACATATCGGACACGGTCGTGAAGATATTGCACGACCACGCCTGGTGCGCCGAGGCGCCCACGCCGATCAGCAGGACCGGCACCCAGAAACTGATGTAGCCCAATGGCTGAGCCAGCAACACCAGCAGCGGGAAGAGTGCGATCACCAGCATGGCTTTCATGCGACCGTCATACGGCGCGTCGCCGCGTGCCATGAAGTAGCTGGGGAACCAGCCACCGCCGATGCTGCCCACCATGGTCATGGTGTACAACACTGCCAGCGGCAACACGATGGCCTGGCCCTTCATGCCGTATTGCGCCGACAGGTAGGTCGGCAGCCAGAACAGGAAGAACCACCACACGCCGTCGGTCATGAATTTGCCGAAGGCAAAGGCCCAGGTCTGGCGGTAGGTCAGCAGCTTGAACCACGATACTTTTTTAGCGGCGGCAGCCGAGTCGGTGCCGGCGAGCGCTTGCGCACCCTGATCGCTGCGGATGTAGGCCAGCTCCGGCGCCGACAGGCGTTTTTGCTGCTCCGGTTTTTCGTACAGCGCGATCCATACCGCCACCCAGACAAAGCCCAACGCACCGATCACGATGAACGCCGCTTCCCAGCCCCACAGGGCGGCAATCAGCGGCACGCAGATCGGCGCCAGGATCGCGCCGACATTGGCCCCGGAATTGAAGATACCGGTGGCGAAGGAGCGCTCCTTCTTCGGGAAGTATTCGGCGGTGGCCTTGATCGCGATCGGGAAGTTGCCCGCCTCACCGATCGCCAGCACGGCGCGCGCCAGCATGAAGCCGGCAATCGAGACCGGGATGACGGCAAGGCCCAACGCGCTGCTCAGGGCGCCGATCCCCTCGCCCATCGGTACCGCAAAGGCGTGCATGATCGCGCCGGTCGACCAGATGCCGATCGCCAGTACATAGGCGGTCTTGGTGCCGATCTTGTCGACCACGCGACCGGCAAACAGCATGGAAATCGCATACACAAACTGAAAGACGGAGGCGATGTTGGCGTAATCGGTATTGCTCCAGCCAAATTGCGTCGACAGATCCGGCGCCAACAGACTCAGGACCTGGCGATCCAGGTAATTGACGGTGGTGGCAAAAAACAACAGCGCGCAAATGGTCCAGCGATAGTTGCCGACAGCCTGGCCGACTCGTTGCGGGATGTGGGGCTCGTTCAGATTCATAGCATCACTTTATTGTTGGATTATGCTGATGATTGCTCGGTTTCAAGCGAGATCAATTGACTCGGGGAGCATCGGCAAAACGCTGCAACAGGCCGGCTGTATTGCGCGGCAAGCAGCCAGGATTCGAACCATTGGAGGGGGCATTGCGGGACGTGGACAAGCGGGCTGAATTCATGAGAGGTCGACACTTTTTATTTTTAGAGATGACAGCCGAATGATTCGTCTGTCGTCGTACAACTAGGCTTTTTTATATCGAGTTTAGTACCTGGCTGTCAATCTGAAACAACCGCCGCTCGTCTCAAAGACCCGGTTCACAGGACAATTTAACCTGCAGAATGCTATAGCTTGAAGCTTTGGGGTGAGGCTGCGAGGGCTGAACCTTCTTTGATGTCCAACGCTGAGGCCAGACAACGTTGTACGACGACACGCTACCAATGCCAAGTATCTGATCCCTCTCCTCTGCGGCGCACAGCTGCGCCGGCTCTGTCTTTCTCCTCCGGATTTATTCTCCGGCTCATCAAATTTCAATCAGCAACAAGTTGACACCCGAACTTTTTCGCTGCAATCATATTGTGGACATCAACTCCATAATATGGACGCACAATAAAAATGCCTGATACTACCCCCGAACGAACGGTCTACACCGCCGACGAACTCAAGCGAATGCCCTACCAGCACCCACAGCCATCAGGAATATTGCCGGATCTCGTCGTGCCTGACGCGGTGCCGACGGACGAGCGAGTCTGGGTCCCGCAAGCGGAAAACGTCTGGTTTCGTCCGTTATGCCTGAATCGCTCGGCGGGTTACTGGATCAACCTGCTGCGCGTGCGCAAGTCCGGCGTATTGAGCCGCCATCGGCATCCGGGGCCGGTACACGCCTATGTCATCAAGGGGTGCTGGCACTACCTGGAACACGACTGGGAAGCGACTGAAGGCAGCTACGCCTTCGAGCCGCCGGGGGAGACCCACACCCTTGTCGTGGATGAGGGGGTTGAAGAAATGATCACCCTGTTCAACGTCCAGGGCTGCATGTACTACGTGGATCCCTGGGGGGCGAACGTCGGTTACGAAGACGTATTCACCAAAATCGACATGTGCAGAACGTATTACGAAGAAGTCGGCCTGGGTGGCGACTACGTCGACCAGTTCATTCGCTAGCACTGCACAGCCGCCGTCCGCCTCAAGCGACGAAAGCAGCCTTGCGCCAGCTTGCATCTCAAAACAATGACAAAGAGATTAAGCCAATGAATAACCCGCCTGCCAAATCGGCGAAACTCAAACGTATTCAGTTGATCGCCATCAGCTTTCTCACCGTGGCTGGCTTCGTCAATTACATAGACCGAAGCGCCCTGTCCATTGCCAACTCGTCGATTCGCGACGAGATGGCACTCAGTCCTACAGAGATGGGCTTGCTGCTCTCCGCTTTCTCTCTGGCGTACGCATTTTCCCAACTGCCCGTAGGCGCCTTGATCGATCGCTTGGGCAACCGTCTGATACTGGGCGCTGGCATCTGCTTCTGGTCGGTCGCCCAGTTGTGCTGCGGCCTGGTGAATTCCTTCTCACAATTCATGATTGCCAGGACCATCCTGGGGATTGGCGAGTCGCCGTTGTTCCCCGCAGGGGCCAAGGTCGTGAGTGAGTGGTTTACCGTACGCGAGCGTGGCGGCCCTACCGGGATTTTCATTGCATCAAGTTGCCTTGCCCCTTGTCTTGCTCCGCCGTTACTCACGGCGCTGATGCTGGCGTTCGGTTGGCGCTGGATGTTTGTGTTTACCGGGATTGCCGGCCTGCTCGTGGGAATCGGTTGGTACGCCTGCTATCGCAATCGTAGCGAGTCCGTCCTCGATGACAGTGACGTGCGGCACTTGGCGCAACACGAGGAGGTTGAGCAGAGCAGCCAGAAGATGAGCTGGAAAGAATGGCGTTCGCTGTTTGGCCATCGCACCACTTGGGGCATGTTGCTCGGATTTTCCGGCGTGATTTACATGGTCTGGTTATACCTGACCTGGCTGCCCAGCTACCTGGAACATGACCGTGGCTTGTCCGTGGCCCACGCTGGCTGGGTGGTTGCCATTCCGTATGTATTCGGTGCCTTGGGCATGATTGCCGCGGGCCAGATTGCGGACTTTCTGGTACGCCGCGAACTGCCGGTCATCGCCACGCGCAAGTGGACCGTTTGCATCGGGTTGCTGGGCGGCGCACTGGCGACCATTCCTGCGGCCTACACCCCGGACATCGTCTGGGCGATGGTGCTGATTTCGATTGCGATGTTCTTCATCAACATGGCTAGTGCCGCCTGCTGGACGATGGTCAGCGTGATTGCCCCCAAGCGAAAGGTCGCGTCGATCGGCAGCATCCAGAACTTCGGCGGTTACCTGGGCGGCTCCTTTGCTCCCGTGATCACAGGCTGGGTGGTGCAGACCACGGGGACCTACGAAGGGGCCCTGGTGGCCAGCGGCGTGATCGCCGTGCTGGGCGCCATCGCCTACTTTTTCCTGGTCAAGGAGCCGATACCGGCAAACGACACCCCTCTCCCTCTTTCCTCCCCGGTTGCGGAGCAACATTCATGACCTTCAACAATGATCTGTTCAAAGGCAAGACGGCGGTCGTCACCGGCGGTACCACGGGAATCGGCGCTGGCGTGGCACTGAAGCTTGCAGCGCTGGGAGCCACCGTCGTGGCAATAGGTTTCAACCACGAAGCGCTGGCTGTCCCGGCCAACCTGGACCTCAGGGCCATGGAAATCGATGTCACCGATACGCCGGCCCTGCAAAACCTGTTCGACGCACTTCCCCGCCTGGACATACTGATCAACTGCGCCGGCGTTATCCGCCGCGGCGAGGAGCATGAAATCGAGGTGTTCGAGAAAGTCATCGATATCAACCTCAATGGCACCATGCGCTGCTGCCGCCTGGCACGGGAAAAACTGGCCGCCAGCGGTGGCACGATCGTCAACACCGCCTCGATGTTGAGTTTTTTTGGCGGAGGCCTGGTTCCGGCCTACAGCGCCAGCAAGGGCGCGGTGATGCAATTGACTAAATCGCTTGCCATTGCGTACGCTGCCGACGGCATTCGGGTGAATGCCGTGGCGCCCGGCTGGATCGCGACGCCATTGACCGAAGCGCTGCAAAACGATCCTCAGCGCTCGCAGCCTATTCTTCAACGCACCCCACTGGGTCGATGGGGCAAACCGGATGACATCGCAGACGCGGTGGTCTTCCTGTGCAGCCCGGCGGCCGCATTCATCACAGGAACCATCCTGCCGGTGGACGGGGGGTATCTGGTGGCGTAGACCTTCTTTATGGCTTCAAACAACGATGTACCCGGAACGGCTGCGTTCACCAAGTTCATGAACGTGCTCCAGGTCGTTTCGGACGCGCCGCAACCGCCCTCCGTGGGCGAGCTGTCCAAAGCGCTGGGCTACCCACGCCCCACCACTCACCGCATCGTCGCTGCGCTGCTGGCTGAAGGCATGCTGGTGGAGGCAGGCACCGAGGGTCGAGTCGGCCTCGGCCCGCGGCTGATCAGTCTGGCTTACAAATCCTGGGAAGGTTCTGATCTGCGCGCGATCGCCGAACCCTACCTTGTTCAGCTGCGCGACAGGCTGGATGAAACCGTCCACCTGGCCATGCGCAGTGGCCTGGAAATGATCTACATCAGCAAACTCGAGTCCCGGCGTACGGTGCGCATGGCGTCGCGGATAGGCACCCGCGTCACGCTGTATTCCAGTTCGGTGGGCAAGGCCTGGCTTTCGCAACAGCCAGTCGAGGACGTCAAGAAACTGCTTTCAACGGTCAATGTCTGCCCTCTCACGAGCAACACCATTACCCGTTTGGACTCGTTGCTCGCCGAGATCGAGACAAGTGCGGCGAGGGGCTACACCACGGACCTGGAGGAAAACGAGGACGATATCTGTTGCTACGGCTGTCCGATTGTTGTCCCTGCGCTAGGCGTTGTGGGGTGCATCAGCGTCAGTATGCCCAGTTATCGTTTCCATGCCCTGGATGCCGGCCAGGCTGTAGAAGCGATCCGGGCCTGTGCCCGGGCAATTGCCGCGCAGGCTCAGACCCGGTTGACACCTCAGTAAGGTCAGTCGACCCATGCCTTGGGTGGCGACGATTCTCATGGCTGCAACCGAATCCCGGAACCCTGGGTCAACCGCCGCTGCCACACGCTGAAGGGTGAACTGAAATGAAAAAACCGGTATTCATTCTTGCCTCCCCCAACAGCGCCGATGGCGAGCTTTCACCCATGTCCATCGGACGAATTGAGCGAGCGGTCCAATTGCAGCAAATGCAGCCCGATGTCGTGCTCTTGGCGACGGGCGGGTTCGGCGATCATTTCAACACGTCCAACACGCCACACCGCGAGCTGGTGCACCAAAGCTTGCTCAATCGAGGCGCAGCGATCGATAGAGCGGCACCCGCCGACCTGCTCAGCGCCAATACGGTCGAAGACGTTTGGATGATCATCGCCTTTGCGCAAAAACGCGGTTGGGCGGATTACGGGGTAGTCACCTCGAGTTCACACTGGAAGCGTTGCCGCTATATTTTTGAATGTCTTGATCCAACTGCCCGTGTTGATTTTTTTGCCGCAGACGACTCGGCGAATCTGGACGACGCCATCGGCAAACACGAGGTGGTTGCGATGGCGCGCCTCGTGGCGCAGGGCGGCGTCATGATCGGTGAGGTCCTGCACCCCCATCCCGATGCCCCGGCCCGGCAAAGCCCTGAGCCTGGTCACTCATGACCGGGAGGCTGTCGAGCGCGACGGGGCTCTCGCTGCCAGGCCCGCTGCAACAGCGTGACGACCTCTGCATCCGAAGTCTGGGAAAAATCCATGTACCAATGACCGATCGACATGAACCAATCCGGTACGACGGGGCAGATCAGCTCATCCACCTCACGGCGCAACGCCTCCGCCGTCTCGATCGGCCCCACCGGCACGGCGACGACGATGCGCGACGGCGCCTGCAAACGCACCGCCTGGATCGCCGCCATCATCGAGGCGCCTGTCGCCAGGCCGTCATCGATCAGGATCACCACCTGATCCTTGAGCTGCACCGGCGCGCGAGCTCCCCGATACGCCTGCTCACGTCGCAACAACTCCCGGCTTTCCCGTGCCACCACACCATCGAAGGTGGCCTGATCAATCGGGTGCGCCCGCAGCGCGTAGTCGTTGAGGATCTGAATACCGCCGCTGGCAATGGCGCCCATGGCGAACTCCTGATTGGAGGGAGCGCCCAGCTTGCGCACCAGCATCAGGTCCAGGCGAATCTTCAGGGCAGTGGCCACTTCATAGGCCACCGGCACCCCGCCACGGGGCAAGGCGAGGACGATGACATCGGCTCTGTGCGCGTATTGAAGCAGCGGCTCCACCAGAAGACGGCCGGCTGCGGCGCGGTCTTGCAAGATGAGTGGCGATGAGGGACTCATTTGAACGCCTCCTCAGGCGATCACGCCTGTTGGTTCACATCACGGGGTCGTCTCGTGGATTGTCGGTCTGACGGTGGTTGGCATCAAGCTCAGTATGAGATCCCCTGGGCCACCCGTGGACTGCAATGCTTCTGAACGGCTTCGGTTATGCCGAGGTATCTACCCGTCTTTATCAGCGGTTCCCTCTTCTGATGCTGTCACCATCTGCAACAGAGGATTTGTTGTCGGCTCAACAGACACTCCGTTTACGTATCAGTACTGCCTTGCGCCACGGAACGTAGAAACTGAAATGCCTATTTCGATAGTGGCGACACAGGCGTCAAAACCGTTCCAAAGACCGGCCGTGCCGGCGCCGCCGTCACTGAAAATGAATTGCATTCCAGCGCCGCGCTCGATATCTAGGCCTCACCGAACAATCTCCAACTAACGTTTTCCACTTGAACCGTGATTCGGTCTGCGAGTAAGAAACGGCGTTGGTACCTCGTGACCTCCTGGGTTGGCATCATTTCGCCCTTTTTAAAACGACGGATAGGGGTTCCCTGGATGCTCGCGCGAAAATAGTAGATCGGTTCGGCTTTCCAGTAGCCAGTCTGCGGGCAGGCTTGGCCGCTCTCGCAGGTTGGCCAGGGGTATGTGGCCTGGATGAAGGCGGGTGAGTCTGGGGTTGGCCGACCGGTAACAGGGTCGAGACTCTTGGCCTTGGCCAGTTGATGGATCAGTGCCTCGCTGGGCTTTTGCGGTGGGATGTTGGCCAGGCGTGCTTCGAGCCATTGGAGTTTGCCGTCCCAGACGGGCAGCTTGCCTGGCGGTAATGGGAGGATTTCGTTGATTTCGGGGACCGTAGGGTTGGCGTAGGAATAGTTTGCGAGCACCCTCCAGATTTTCTCGTAACGCGCGGCGCGTTCGAGGTCTTCCTCTTGGCCTAGGTAATACAATTCATTTGAGGGAGAGTGTCCCCGAAATGCTTCTTCCAAACGGCCGGCGGCATTCTCATTACCGGCAGCCACGCCCCTCTGTAGGACTTCCATAGCTTCGTTATATTTTTGTTCTTCTTGGAGGTAGAGCGATAGCATGACGGCCGATTTACCATGTCCCTGTTCAGCGGCGCATTTACGCATCTGCCGAGCAACCGCAGGAGCAATCTTTTTGGGCGCCAACTTGTCAGCCACGTAATATTGCGCCTCTGCACTACCCTGATCCGCAGCTTTGCGGTAGTAACGCAGTGCCATTTCTGTATCTTGCTTCAGTCCAGCTGATCCGTTCTTCAGAAAGGCTCCCGCGAAGAAATAACCCGTGGCCACACCTGCTTCGATCAGTTGCTGACTCATGCGCAAATGCTCTTCGCCACGGACGTTGAAGTGTCCACGCATGGCGCCGTTCTGCAGGTTGATGTTGGCTTTATAATTTCCGTTCTCGCTGGCGATGCGGTACAGCCGCTCAATTTCAGAATCGACACTTTTGCCCTGTTTGAGCTGGTTGTTCTTTTGCAGCCAGCGCGCGTATTGAAACAGGCTATCGGCATCGGGTGGCGACTCGGGAATCGTCTCGTGCATGCAGCTGAATGCCAGATTGGCTTTAATCTCAGTGAGCGGATTCAAGGATTTGTCCTTCATAGTGTTATTAAAGTCGCCGTCAAGATCGCAAGCGGCTAGTAATAGGCATGCCAGCAGGAAGATACGGCGCATCAGTCGAGGTCCTTTCGCTCATCGTCGCCGTAATAGAATTCGACGAGGGAGGCGCTTGGCGTCTTTTCGTCATCCTGAAGTTTTTTATTTTTGTCCATGATGTCCCGCCAAGCCTTAAACGCCTCAGACGGATCATCCTGTGCACCCTCCCCATTCGTATGCAGATCCCACAATCGTCTGCGCAACGCCCGCGTCACACTCGCCCACTCATGAGCAATATTCAGCTCGCTATCAACCTGCATGCTGCGAGTGTTGATATTGGCCGAGCCATGGGTGGTGAACACGTCATTCACGATCATCAATTTGGAGTGGATGTACACCGGCATCCATTTTTTACCTGCGGGTGAGTTGGAGGCGACCAATGAGCACACATGGACCTTGAGCCCGGGGATTTCCAAGTCCGCAACAACGGCGTCCTTCTCGATCGCCTCGATCTGGTTCTTGAGCGCGTCCTGCCGCCACTCATTGGACCTGGCGGTGTCCCTTTGAGCTTCCCTGGCTTTGTCGCTGATATCGGTCCCTCCCAACGCATCAGTGAGACTGGTCAGCGTGAGCAGGGCCTGTTTTTCGACGAGTTCACCCAGGGTGGGCGCCAGTGCCGCTGATTGAGCTTTTGCTTTCTCAATACGTTGCAATTTCGTCAGATTCGGAATGGTGTCGCCGCGTCCGAGGCTTTCAAGCATGCGTTGAGTGTTCAAGGCGCCCGGGCCGATGCCGGACTCGTCGGCATTGGTGATCACGAACAAATGCAAATGGCCGTGTTCGCCGGGGTCCTTCCCGGCCTGGGTATGGCGGGCGGCGACGGTTTTGATCAGTTCGGCCAGGGGTGGCCAGCGAAAATACTGATTCTCGATGTAGATGAACTGGGTCGCGTTGTTGACGGCTTGCAGGTAGAGCCGCTCGATATCGCGTTTGCCGTCCTGGGGCTGGGTCCGCACGAGCTGCGCCAACTGGCGGATTTCACCGGCGGTGCATTGGAGTTTGGGTCCCACCTGCATGGCCTGGCGGGAGGCGAGCAAGTCCTCGCCGGTTTCTTTACGCCAGGCGGTGGCGAAGTTGTGGTGCAGGTGTTCCAGAATCGGCCCGCTGACCTGGCTGGAGATGTCCTGGCGGGGTGTATCGCCACGCGGGCCGGCGTTGGGTTCGGGTTTGTCGCCCTTGTCGCGCTTCAGCGCCGTGTGCCCGTCGGTGTCCCAGTATTCGTCGAGCATGTTATGGCCCATGACAAAACCGACGGCACGATCTGTCATTTCGTAGTCCACCAAAACAGTCTTTTGATGGTGGGTCGCTGCCGCCGCCAGCGCGACAAGCGTAAGTGGGCTGAGCTTCGGGTCGAGACTTTTGTATTTCGCTTGATGGGCCACTTCGGCCCTTTCAAACAGGTTGAAACCGCGACTGACGAAGACGGGCACGTTGCGGGCTACGCGGATGGCGGGGGCCAGGTGGCCGGTGAACGCGCATCGGGCGAACCATTCGCGATCCTTGGCGTACTGGTCATCCGTGGAGGGTTGCATTTCCCGGTCCATGATGCGCAATGGTCCTTTACCGGGCAGATTGGCCTCGTCGCCCGCACCGGCGGTATTGAACGGCATCTCCCAGCCCAGTAGACGAACTTCGACACCTGCCTTGGCTTTGTCCATGAGTAGCGCGCCGATGTTCGGCGCCTTGGGATCGTCGCGGATAAAGTACATCGACGGCTGAAATCCCCAGCAGATGATGTCGATGGATTTCGTGGCCGCCGCGATAGCCAGGTGCACGGCCTTGAAGGTTTCTTCGCCATTGATCAAGGGGTGATAGGTGGCCTTTACGGGATGGTATTCGGTGTTCTGCACAAACCAGGGCGAGATGCAGGTCACCTCGTTGGTGTGCTGCAGTGCGACGGGTGAGACGATGTCGGGGTGATTCATTGTGTTTTCCCTTCCTGGTCAGTGATGCCTTCCAACACCGCCGCGTACAGCGCGCGGTGGTCCGTGTGCGAGGTGGGTTGGCTCACCTCGGGGTCGGTTTGCGAGGGGTGGTTTTGCAGGCCTTTATTGGCCAGGTGCGCTTGCTCGGTGTTGCGGTAGTCGGTGGGGACCGGAATCTGGAACCGCAGGCCGTTGGCCAGATCCAGGCGGTAACTGCGGGTCACGACTTGATGGTCGATCGATAGCTGACCGGTCTTGTCCAGCACGCCTCGCTGGAGCAAAGCGCTGTCGGCGTACAGCGTGTAGGGCATTCCCGCCCAGCCTTGGTCGGGAGCGTTGGGGGCTTGCGGTACGCTGAGGTGCAAAATCTGTTTGGACAGGCTCTGCGGAAAATCCGGATGCGTGGCCTTCATGCTGGCGGGGCCGCTGTAGTTGAAATCCGCCGACTTGACGTTGTAATCGCCCACCGTGCCCGATTCGATGCTGTACGCATCCAGGGTGATGTAGCTGCCACCGGCGTTGAGGGTGATTTTCTTCTTGGCGGTGATGTGGATTTCGTCTTCGGTACTGGTGATCGACAGGCCATGGCGAGCCATCAGTTCGAGCGAGTCGTTTTGCGCTTGCACGCTTACCGGGCCGTGGTTGGCGATCAGCTTGATGCCCAGCTTGCGCACGAACAGGCTGAGCCCCTGCCCCACGCCGATGAACAAGCGCTTGACCACGCTGAGGTCGGCTTCGCCCCCGGCGTTGAGCATCAGGTTGTTTTGCGCGGCCAACTGGAGATGCTTGCCGCTGGTGAGGGCGATGCCCTGAGGCGCGCTGAGCAGCAGCACGGACGACTTCAGCTGCTCCAGCTCTTGCCGGAGCAGGTTCAGTTGCGAGGTCACGTCGGCGGGATCTGCGTTGGCGGCCTGGGCATCGACGGAGAGCGATTGCAGTTGCTCGCCCGCCTGCTGCAGGCGGCCGGTTGCCGCGCTCATTTCCAGGACTTGCCCCTGCGCCAGGGCCTGCTCATCGGCACTGATAAACAACC
>NZ_MULM01000136.1:0-50012 GCF_002029345.1 Pseudomonas sp. VI4.1 | reverse complement strand
CACAGGGATTGAAGGTGTTCAAACCCTATGTGTCCACCACAAACCACTGTGGGAGCGGGCTTGCCCGCGAAGAGGCCCTCACATTCACCGCACATCTCAAACCGTAATCAACCGCTCCCGCAACTTGCTGATTTCATCACGCATCTGCGCCGCCGCTTCGAACTCCAGGTCGCGGGCGAGTTGGTACATCTTCTCTTCCAGGGCCTTGATGCGCTTGGCGATTTCGCCCGGCGAGCGCAGTTCGGCTTCGTACCTGGCACTTTCCTCGGCGGCCTTGGCCATGCCCTTGCGCTTCTTGCTGCGCGAACCCGGCACGGTGGCGCCTTCCATGATGTCGGCCACGTCCTTGAACACACCCTTGGGCGTGATGCCGTTGGCCAGGTTGAACGCGATCTGCTTGTCGCGACGCCGATCGGTCTCGCCGATCGCCCGCTCCATGGACCCGGTGATCCGATCCGCATACAGAATCGCCCGGCCATTGAGATTGCGCGCCGCGCGGCCGATGGTCTGGATCAGCGAGCGCTCGGAACGCAGGAAGCCTTCCTTGTCCGCATCGAGAATCGCCACCAGCGAGACTTCCGGCATGTCCAGGCCTTCACGCAGCAGGTTGATCCCCACCAGCACATCGAAGGTGCCAAGGCGCAGATCGCGGATGATCTCGACCCGCTCCACGGTGTCGATGTCCGAGTGCAGGTATCGCACGCGCACGCCGTGGTCGGCCAGGTAATCGGTCAAGTCTTCGGACATGCGCTTGGTCAGCGTGGTCACCAGCACCCGCTCTTCCAGCGCCACGCGCTTGGAGATTTCCGAGAGCAGATCGTCGACCTGGGTCAGCGCCGGACGGATTTCGATTTGCGGGTCCACCAGTCCCGTCGGCCGGACCAACTGCTCGACCACGCGACCGGCATGTTCCGCCTCATAATTGCCCGGCGTCGCCGAGACAAAAATCGTCTGCGGGCTGATGTGTTCGAATTCGTCGAACCGCATCGGCCGGTTATCCAGCGCCGACGGCAGGCGGAAACCGTATTCCACCAGGGTTTCCTTGCGCGAGCGGTCGCCCTTATACATCGCGCCGACCTGCGGCACGCTGACGTGGGATTCGTCGATCACCAGCAAGGCATCCGCCGGCAGGTAGTCGAACAAGGTCGGCGGCGCCTGGCCGGATTCACGGCCCGACAGGTAGCGCGAGTAGTTTTCGATGCCGTTGCAGTAACCCAGCTCGAGGATCATCTCCAGGTCGAAACGGGTGCGCTGCTCCAGGCGCTGGGCCTCCACCAGCTTGTTGTTGGACCGCAGGTAGTCCAGCCGCTCCTGCAGCTCGACCTTGATCCCTTCCACGGCACCCAGCAGGGTTTCCCGCGGCGTCACGTAGTGGCTTTTCGGGTAGAAGGTGAACCGCGGCAGCTTGCGGATCACTTCGCCGGTCAGCGGATCGAAGGCTGACAGGCTCTCGACTTCGTCGTCGAACAACTCGATGCGGATCGCTTCGAAATCCGATTCCGCCGGGTGGATATCGATGACATCGCCGCGCACCCGGAAGGTCGCGCGGGCGAACTCCATATCGTTGCGGGTGTATTGCAGGTCGGCGAGCCGGCGCAGCAGCGCACGCTGATCGAGTTTGTCGCCACGATCCACATGCAGCACCATCTTCAAATAGGTTTCCGGGCTACCCAGACCGTAGATGCACGACACCGTGGTGACGATGATCGCATCCTTTCGCTCGAGCAGCGCCTTGGTGGCGGACAGACGCATCTGCTCGATGTGGTCGTTGATCGAAGCATCTTTCTCGATGAAGGTGTCCGAGGACGGTACGTAGGCTTCGGGCTGGTAGTAGTCGTAGTACGAAACGAAGTATTCCACCGCGTTGTTCGGGAAGAACGCCTTGAATTCGCCGTACAACTGCGCGGCCAGGGTCTTGTTCGGCGCCAGCACCAGGGTCGGACGCTGCACCTGGGCGATGACGTTGGCGATGCTGAAGGTCTTGCCCGAGCCGGTCACACCCAGCAACGTCTGGTGCGCCAGCCCGGCTTCGATGCCCTCGACCATCAGGCGGATGGCTTCCGGCTGATCGCCGGCGGGCTCGAAGCGGGTGACTAGCTGGAATTCAGACATACAAAACCTCTGGGTTCGCGCCTGGCCGGGCAAACCGGACAGCAACGAAAAAGACCGCAAACGACCGATGTCGCCCGAGGAAAAAACTGGGATTGTGCTCAATGTGGCGCCGATTGCCCGCGCTTTCAAGGCAAACGTCCTACAACCCTTGAAGTCTTTGACGCAAGCAATCGACGATCGATCGAAAAATATTCGGCAAAACCTACGTCAAAAGCCGAAATGCCTGTCGCGTTACATCAGTGATGGCCTCTATACTAGCTCCCCGTTTGTGCACCGCTCTAGTGCATTCGGCTGGAGCGCGACACGTCCCTCCACTCTCCATTCAGAGCCGCCGCAAAAATGAGCCTGTTCTCCGCTGTCGAAATGGCACCACGCGATCCAATCCTGGGCCTCAACGAAGCATTCAACGCCGATACCCGTACCAACAAGGTCAACCTGGGGGTCGGTGTTTATTGCAACGAGGAGGGGCGAATTCCACTCCTGCGCGCCGTTGTCGAAGCCGAGACGATTCGCGTCGCTCAACATGCTTCCCGTGGCTACTTGCCGATCGACGGCATCGCAGCCTATGACCAGGCCGTACAGAAACTGCTGTTCGGCAATGACTCGCCGCTGATCGCTGCCGGCCGCGTCATCACCACCCAGGCCATCGGCGGTACTGGCGCCCTGAAAATCGGTGCCGACTTCCTCAAGCAACTGCTGCCGAACGCCGTCGTGGCAATCAGCGACCCGAGCTGGGAAAACCACCGCGCGCTGTTCGAAACCGCCGGCTTCCCGGTGCAGAACTACCGCTACTACGACGCCGCGACCCACGACGTCAACCGTGCCGGCCTGCTGGAAGACCTGAACGCCCTGCCGTCCGGTTCGATCATTGTGCTGCATGCCTGCTGCCATAACCCGACCGGCGTCGACCTGAGCCCGGCGGACTGGAACAACGTGCTGGAGGTGGTGAAAGCCAAGGGCCACGTGCCGTTCCTCGACATGGCCTACCAGGGCTTTGGCGATGGCATCGACGAAGACGCGGCTGCCGTGCGCCTGTTCGCCGAATCGGGCCTGACCTTCTTCGTCTCCAGCTCGTTCTCCAAATCGTTCTCGTTGTACGGCGAGCGCGTGGGCGCCCTGTCGATCGTCAGCGAATCGAGAGAAGAAAGCGCCCGCGTGCTGTCGCAGGTCAAACGCGTGATCCGCACCAACTACTCCAACCCGCCGACCCACGGTGCCAGCATTGTCGCCGCCGTACTGAACAGCCCGCAATTGCGCGCGCAGTGGGAAGAAGAACTGGCCGAAATGCGCCTGCGGATTCGCGGCATGCGCACCCAGATGGTCGACCTGCTGGCCAAGAAAGCGCCCCAGCGTGATTTCAGCTTCGTCGGTCGCCAGCGCGGCATGTTCTCCTACTCCGGCCTGACCGTCGAGCAAGTGACCCGCCTGCGCAACGAGTTCGGCATCTACGCCCTGGATACTGGCCGTATCTGCGTCGCGGCATTGAACCAGAGCAACATCGACGTGGTGACGGATGCGATCGTTCAGGTGATTTGAATCAGCTTGGCGATGTGAAACGGGAAGCCTTCGGGCTTCCCGTTTTTATTTGGCCCAGATAATTTTCAACCCGCCAGGCAAGCGCTCTAGACTGCACACATCTGCCCTTCGTAGGAGCTGGCTTGCCAGCGAAAGCGGCCTCAAGCCATGCATCGCCCATGAAGATGCCTTCGCCGGCAAGCCGGCTCCTACACAGGGATTTGGCATTGACCACAATCCATCTGCACACAGATGATCCCTGTAGGAGCTGGCTTGCCAGCGAAAGCGGCCTCAAGCCATGCATCGCCCATGAAGACGCCTTCGCCGGCAAGCCGGGCTCCTACAGGGTTTTATGTATACCCGAGCATTTTGATGAGAACCCACATGAAAAACGATGACCTACGCGCTGAGCGCGATGACCTGGATGACCTGGATGCCTTCGTCCCGCGCACCCCGGCCAAACGCGGGAACAACCTGGTGATGCAAGTGGCCGCTGGCGTCTTCCTCGGCGGCCTGGCCTTGTGGCTGGTGCAACTGGCCGCGACGATGCTGTACGCCAAACTGATGCTCGGCACCCTGACCTTCGGCGGTTAAGCCAGTTCGGTGGCTCGCTGGCTGGCGGCATCGTCATAGGCCACATACAGCGATTCGGCGACCTGGCTTTTGATCGCCTTGGTGCTTTCCAGGCCGAGGACAAAGCCTTCGGCCTTGCCACCGGCGCGGTTCAATTCGTCAGCGGTGCTGGCCTGGGTGATCGCGTCGAACAACTTCTCCGCGTGCGGGCCGACCCCTTTGGGCAGGCTGATCTGAGCGATGCTCATGCAAGCACCTCGTGGTGGCGAGGCGTGAGGACTGGGTGATTCATGGCGCGTACCTTTTCGGCGAATGGCCGGCAGCGCGTGTAACCACTTCCGGGCCGCCATGGTAGACCTCCGGGGCCATTCTGGTAACCGTCAATGACCGATAAACCACCGTCCGTCCCGTCGAAACCGTCCGATCGCCAACAGATGCTTGACTTCTCTTTTTGAATCAGTAACATACACGGCATTCCGCGATAGCTCAGTTGGTAGAGCAAGTGACTGTTAATCACTGGGTCCCTGGTTCGAGTCCAGGTCGTGGAGCCATACAAGGCTCCAGAGAAGGCTTCCAAAATCTCTGAACCCCCCGAAAAACCCGCCTTCTGGCGGGTTTTTTCGTTTTGGCGTTCTGTCGGATTCTGATGAATTCTGGTGGATACCAACCGTTTTAAGGATAGAGTTTGGGGTAGAAGGTCAGTTCGATAAAAGGGAGTACCCTTATGTCGCGCACCACTGCTCCACTCTCCGATTCCGCTTGCCGTTCGGCCAAGCCCACAGACCGCGCCTACAAGCTTTTCGACGGCGACGGCCTTTACCTTCTAGTCCAACCCAATGGCCGCAAAGGCTGGCGTCTCAGATACGTCAAACCTGATGGCCGGGAAGGACTGACCTCATTCGGCAACTACCCCATCGTTGGTCTCGCCGATGCGCGCCGCAAACGCTTGGAGGTCAAGCGAATGCTGGCGGATGGCATTGATCCCATCGGAGCCAAGACCCAAGCCAAGACTCAAGCCCTGATCAAAGGCCGCACCTTTGAAAGCGTTGCCCTCGGCTGGCACACGGAAATGTCAGCCAAGTGGACACCAGACTATGCCAAGATAGTGATGAGTCGCCTCAAAACCCACCTCTTCCCGCTGATCGGCGCCCGCGCCATTGTCGACCTCGACACCCACGACCTTATGCGCCCCTTGGAAGTGATCAAGAGGCGCGGAACGATAGACGTTGCTTTAAGGGTACAAAACTACCTGCAGAGCATCATGCGCGAGGCAAAGCGCCTCCGGCTCATCACCGTAAACCCTGCTTACGACCTCGAAGGCTCGATCAAAGCCCCGAGAGTCGTCCACCGCCCTGCTTTACCCTTATCGAGCCTGCCTGAGTTGCAGGAACGGATCGCCACCTATAAAAAAGGCCGCGCACTTACCCGGCTGACGGTCTTGCTGTCACTGCACGTGTTTGTACGTTCCAGCGAGCTGCGCTTCGCACGCTGGAACGAGTTCGACCTCAAGCGTGGCGTCTGGGAAATACCCGACACGCGCCCAGCGCTGGAAGGCGTCCCCTTTTCCACAAGAGGTACGAAGATGGCAGGCGATATCCATCTTGTACCCTTATCGCCGCAAGCGGTCGCCCTGCTAGAGCAGATCCACGCAATCACAGGCAGATTTGACTTGGTCTTCGCAGGCGACACCAACTCCTGGAAACCGATGTCCGAAAACACTGTGAACAGCGCGCTTCGCAAGATGGGGTACGACACCAAAACCGAAATCTGTGGGCATGGCTTTCGTTCGATGGCCTGCAGCGCATTGATCGAGTCGGGCTTGTGGACGGACACAGCCATCGAGCGGCAGATGAGCCACAAGGAACGCAACAGCGTCCGAGCGGCCTACATCCACAAGGCCGAGTTCATCGAGGAGCGCAGGCTGATCATGAACTGGTGGAGTCGGTACCTTGAGGCTAATCAGCAGGAGCATGTCAGCCCACGCGAATTCGCCAATCAAGCGGGTGCGAACGTCTCTCGACTAAAAGCAAAACATGGCGCAACCGAGTAAGCGATCGGTCTTCATATTTCGGTGATCCGCCTGTCCACGCAGGCCCATCCAAACAGGGCTGCAAAGCCGCCCTGCTTGGATGGACCTCACTTAAAAATATTAAAGCCCCCCCGCAATCGTCTTTTGGAAACCACGGACTTACATAGACGGCTAATGTCATTTTGAGCCGCGGAATTCTCGGAAATTCGAGCCTTGACCCTGCGGATCCGTGGGCGTAGAAAAGACCGTGCAAGCGCTGTCATTGACAGCAACCCAGGTAGCCAGAACCTTTAAGGCTACGCCACTGCGTGGTGGTTCTCCCCCAAGTGCGATTAGCGTCCGGCGGCTCGCACAGTCACAGCAATGTGATGGATGCCAACTTCTCAGCTTTGCCTACTGCGGCAAAATCCACCCCAACCCGGCTGTTCTGCAGCAACCTATCCGCATGGCCATTTCACTGCGCCAACCTGCGTCCGTCTCTTTCTTCCGGAAAGAGACGGACGCTCCTACCGCTGCTGCAGCCCAACTCGTACAAGGCTTTGCGGCATTTCCCCTCGTGACAATCGGCGTGACAAACACCGAAGGCACCAGCAACAGCGATGCAGATGATGGTGCCGCAGCCCATGGAATGGACTGCACCTGACTGACAGTCAGGCATACCCCGGTCATCACATCACTGCCTTCACCTGACTCAGGATCTCGCGGCGCTGGTCTCGTCAGCCAGTGCAGCCTCCACCCGCCCACTTCTTCGGAAGTGCTCAGGAGGTCAGATCATGAGATGCCCAAGCTCCCGGTCGTAAAGAGCCGCCAGTCCTGCGTTAGTGGACAACCCTCACAGGTCGCAGGGGCCTTGATCCCTGATAACACTCAACATTCGTGGCGGGATGACGTGGGGAAGGTTTTACAGGTTTGGCTTCGAGCGGAGTTTGATCATGGCATTAGTAGGTAGACGTAGCGGGCGAAATTTTGGTTATGGGCGGCAGCTGAGCTACGCCGGGCCGCAAGCGCTGAAAGATCTATTTGGCAGCGGGCGTTACGGCACGGTCAAAGCGCACAGTGATCGCTGGCAGGCGTTTGTACGCTGGTGTCGCTCGGAGGATGGACCAGGCTTTAATGATGCGCGACAAATTGATCGGCGGACCTTGCTGGCTTACGCCGGACATCTGCGTCAACAAGTTGAGCAAGGGGCTATCGGCATCGCCACCGCGCAAAACCGGTTGTCCAGTGTGAATCGGACCATGGCCGCGCTTCGCGGTGATCCGTATGTGAAGGTCGTGAGTCCGAGCAAGGCATTGCGAATGCGGCGCACCAGTGTTCGCACTGTGGCGCCGCAAGGCCAAGACCGCGAGCAAGTGAAGCGGATCGTAGAGGGGCTTTGCGAACATCAGTACCCGCGCGCCGCCGCCATTGCGCAGTTGGCGCGAGCCACCGGTATGCGCCTACGCGAAGCCATTTTGGCCGACCTTCCGCGCCTCAAGCGTGAGGCTGAACACTACGGCAAGATCAATATCCAGGACGGCACCAAAGGTGGCCGCTCCGGCGCGTCAGCACCTCGCTGGATCAGGGTAGATGAGCATATTCGCGACGCGCTGAGGTTTGCCGAACAGGTCTCGCCCGACGGTAACCGCAACCTCCTGGCACCAAACGAGAGCTACCTCGACTTTCAACGGGAAATCGTCCGCCCCGCCCGGGACATCCTCCATCAGCACAACCTCAACGGCTTCCACGAACTGCGCGCGGCTTATGCGTGCGAACGCTACGAGCACGTCACCGGCTATCTCGCGCCTATCAACGGTGGCAGTTGCTACCAGCTCGACCAACACATCGATCAAGAGGCTCGAGCACGAATCAGCTATGAACTGGGGCACGGCCGGATCGACGTGGTGTCGGCTTACATTGGTGGTCGAGCATGAACAGGCCATTCGATATGGAGCTGTTCCTGGAGGGCATCCTGACCGGGTCGTATACCACGCGCCAACGCCACCTTCGTCAGGCGAAGGCCATCCAAACAGCAATCGCTGATCGCTGGCAACGCGACAATCCATGGACTTGGCAACAAAAGCATCTCGCATGGTTCCTAAATCACCATGTGAACCAGCACGCTGAATCGACACGCTATTACTATCTGCTGACCGTGCACTTGCTTGCTCATCGCCTAGGAAAGTTCTGGCAGTTCAACCGCCATGCGAGGGTCAGCAACCGGCCGGCTGTGTTGAAGGCAGCCCCAAGGGCTTCCGCCAGGCTGTAGAGGGACGCAAGGGATGCTCGCAAAAAATTACTTGGCGCACCGATGACAATGGCTTGTTCCACCAGATATCCCAGGCGTTGGTGCGGAAAACCTCTTCAATCTTGAGCATATCAAGCAGTTGCAGGAAAAAGCTTTCGTTGAGCAGGTAGGGTGAAGCCAGGGAACCGAAGAACGGATCGCTCCAGTTGCCGCTGGCGAAGCGTCGATCATTAAAGCTAAATGGCTGCCCGGTCAGTAGCTGTGACCGAGCGCAGTCCACTGCCGGTAATAATCGACTTGAAGGCGATCGAGATCCTCGTCCGGCAATACGTTCGCTTTATTCATAAAGCTCATGACTTGTACGTTGGCTGGCTAAACCTTCGTGCTCTACCCGAAAACAGTGCCGCGAGCGCGAGAAAAAGACCTGTGCAAACACACTGTTTTAAACGTGGAGGTCAGAACAGTGCCAGGGTGTAACTGACAATCAGGCGATTCTGGTCTTGAGCGGGAGCAAGCTGCGAGCGCAATGAGGCGTTACGCCAACCCAGGCCTACCCCTTTGAACAGGCCATCCTGGATGACGTAGTCCAACGCAAAGTCGCGCTCCCACTCCCTCTGCTCCGCACTGGAGGTGGTCTTGATACCATCGCCTTTGAGATAGATCATCGACGCGCGCAGGCCCGGGACTCCCAATGCGACGAAATCATAGGCGTACTGACCGAACCAGGTGCGCTCGCCAGCACGGTTGAAGCTGGTGAGCATGCGGTCGGTGAACAGGTAGAGGCCTCCGCCAGCGGCACCTTTGTCTGGCAAGGAGCCCTGATTGAGCTGAACGAAGTTGCTGCCATCGGAAACCCGTTGGTAGCCGCCCGTGAGTGCATGGCCGCCGAGGCTATAGGTGAACATCGCGCTCCAGGTACGGTTGTCGATTTCGCCGGACTGATCGTGGGTGTAGCCACTGGCGCGGTAACCGTCGGCACGGCCGCTGACGCCGCCGTTGGCACCACTGGAATCAGTGTCAAAATAGCGCAGATCGGTCTTGATCGACTGCCCCTCGCTCAGGGCGAATGTATGTTGCAAACCCAAGAACTGCTGGGTGTAGTAGTCCTCAAGGTTGGCCGCATAGTATTGAACGAGCAGGTCCTTGGTGACTTTGTAATCGGCTCCGGCGAACACAAACTCATTACTCTCGCGGGTCCCGCCCGTGACCGCCAGACCGGTACGGTCAGTGGAAGCCCGTCCTGTGGCATGTTCCAGGCGGCCCGCGGTCAGCGTCAGGTTGTCGGTGGCATTGCTGGTGAGTTGTGCCCCCTCGAATGTCTGCGGCAGCAGGCGACTGTCACTGGACACCAGGATCGGCAGTTTGGGCGTCAATGTACCCAGGCGTGCCTCGGTCTTCCCCAGTCGTACCTTACCGGTCAGGCCCAGGCGGCTCCACTGGTCGGCGGCACCCGTGCCGTCATCGGGGATCATGCTGCTGCCGCGATGATTGCCAGCACCACCGTCCAGCTTCACACCCTGTAGAGCCATGGCATCCACGCCAAAACCGAGGATCCCGGCCGTGAAGCCCGAGGTGTAATTAAGCATGAACCCTTGGGCCCATTCCGCGGTTTTGCTCTGTCCGGCCGGGCCGGGTTGATCGCGGAAGTCACTGTTGAAGTACAGGTTGCGCAAGGCCAGATTGGCATGACTGTCCTTGATGAAGTCTGCGTGCGCGTCCTGGCCGACGGCGCTGGCCAAGGTACCCAGCGCCAGGCATTTCAAGGTTGAAGGTTTTTTCATGGCAAAGGTTCCCCATGGGCGCTTGCACGCCCTTTTTTATTGTTTGTTCAAGGGTGTTGTTGCCGTGCGGCGGGCGGATGCCCGCTCACACGTTCAAACGCGGGTTGAAAAACCGTCTTGAGCGATGATTAGAAAAACGCCTGAATACCGGTCTGCGCACGACCGAGGATCAGCGCATGCACGTCGTGGGTCCCTTCGTAAGTGTTGACCACTTCCAGGTTGACCAGATGACGGGCCACGCCGAATTCATCGCTGATGCCGTTGCCACCCAACATGTCGCGCGCCAGCCGCGCAATATCCAGCGACTTGCCGCAGCTGTTGCGCTTCATGATCGAGGTGATTTCTACCGCCGCGCTGCCTTCGTCTTTCATCCGTCCCAGGCGCAGGCAGCCTTGCAGGGCCAGCGTAATCTCGGTCTGCATATCCGCCAGCTTCTTCTGGATCAATTGGCTGGCCGCCAGCGGGCGACCAAACTGATTGCGATCCAGCACGTACTGGCGCGCGGTGTGCCAGCAGTCTTCGGCGGCACCCAACGCACCCCAGGCAATGCCGTAGCGTGCCGAGTTCAGGCAAGTGAACGGACCGCGCAGGCCACGTACGTCCGGGAAGGCGTTCTCTTCAGGGCAAAACACATTGTCCATGACGATTTCACCGGTAATCGACGCACGCAGGCCGACTTTGCCGTGAATCACTGGCGCACTCAGACCCTGCCAGCCCTTCTCCAGGACAAAGCCGCGAATCTGCCCTTCATCGTCCTTGGCCCAGACCACGAACACGTCAGCGATCGGACTGTTGGTGATCCACATCTTGCTGCCCGTCAGACGGTAGCCGCCGTCGACTTTTCTCGCCCGGGTGATCATCGAGCCCGGGTCAGAGCCATGGTTCGGCTCGGTCAGGCCGAAGCAGCCGATGTAATGACCGCTGGCCAGCTTCGGCAGGTACTTCTGCCGGGTGGCTTCGTTGCCGAACTCATTGATCGGCACCATGACCAGGGAGGACTGCACGCTCATCATCGAGCGATAGCCAGAGTCGACGCGCTCGACCTCCCGGGCAATCAGGCCATAGCACACAGCGTTCAGGCCGCTGCCACCGTAAGCTTCGGGAATGGTGGCGCCAAGCAGGCCGGTTTCGCCCATCTCGCGAAAGATCGCCGGGTCGGTCTGCTCGTGACGGAAGGCTTCCAGTACCCGCGGTGCCAGCTTGTCGGCGGCGAACTGCTGGGCACTGTCGCGCACCATGCGCTCTTCTACGCTGAGTTGTTGATCCAGGAGCAGCGGGTCGATCCAGTTGAAGCTTGCCTTGTTGGCCATGGGTATTTCTCCGAATTCGCAGGGGGGAGTGTTTTGGTCAATCGAGGCGTTCGATCACGCAGGCCACGCCCTGGCCCAGGCCAATGCACAAACTGACCAAGGCGTAGCGACCCTTGCTGCGTTCCAGCTGACGCACTGCGCTGTAGGCCAGGCGAGCACCGGAGGCACCGAGTGGGTGACCGACGGCAATGGCCCCACCGTTGGGGTTCAGGCGCGGATCATCGAAGGCCAGGCCAAGCTGTTTCGCACAGCCCAGCACTTGCGCGGCAAACGCCTCGTTGATTTCGATCAGGTCCATGTCGGCCAGGCTCAGGCCGGCGCGTTGCAAGGCCTTGGTGCAGGCAGGCACCGGGCCAAGGCCCATCAGGCGCGGCTCGACACCGGCCACGGCGCCCGCGAGGATTCGTGCGCGAGGCTTGACGCCGTACTGCTCACCGACGGCGCGTGAGCCAATCAGCAGCGCCGCAGCACCGTCGTTGATCCCTGAAGCGTTGCCAGCCGTGACCACACCGTCTGCAAACAGTGGGCGCAGACGCGACAGCGCTTCGAAGGTGCTTTCCGGACGCGGATGCTCGTCGCACTCGACAATTTTCGGCGGCTGCTTGCGTCCCTGCGGCACCTCGATCGGCAAGATTTCACCGGCATGGAAACCGTCCTGCACCGCTGCTTCGAACAGCGCCTGGCTGCGGGCGGCATAGGTGTCGGCGTCTTCGCGGCTGATACCCAGCTCACGGGCGACGTTGTCGGCCGTCTCCGGCATCGAATCGGCACCGAATTCAGACTCAACCCTGGGGTTGGGGAAGCGTGCACCGATGCTGCTGTCGAAGACTCGGAAGTCGCGGGAATAGGCGGTTTCCGCCTTGGCGACCACGAAAGGCGCACGGCTCATGCTCTCGGCACCGCCAGCAATGAACAGCTCGCCTTCACCAACCTGCACGGCGCGGGCAGCATCCAGCACCGCGGCCAGGCCGGAGCCGCACAGGCGGTTGACGGTCAAACCGGCAACGGCCGTTGGCAGGCCTGCCAGCAGGGCAACGTGACGCGCCAGGTTGCGCGCATCTTCACCGGCCTGGCTGGTGCAACCGGCGATCAGGTCTTCATAGTCCTGCGCGGCAAACGGGTTACGCGCCACCAAGGCACGGACCACGCTGGCCAGCAGATCATCCGGACGCACGCTGGCCAAGGTGCCGCCATGGCGGCCGAAGGGGGAACGCAGGCCATCGTAGATATAGGCATCGGACATGATAAAGCTCTCGGTAAATTAGGGTTGAGTCGACTCAGGCCGGCAGCAGGTTTTCGGGCTGGCACAGGGACATGCCCAGGCGCGCCCGTCGGCGTAGCCAGCCGCTGGGGCGGTAACGCGGGTCGCCGGTGAGGTCATGCATGCGTTGCAGGATCTGCAGCAGGCGCGCAGCGCCCAACTGGTCGCCCCACGCCAGCGGCCCCTGCGGATAACCCAGGCCCAGGCGCACCGCCATGTCGATGTCGGCGACCGAGGCGATGCCCTGCTGCGCGATATCGCAGGCCAGGTTGACGATCGAGGCCAGGGTGCGCTGGACGATGAAACCGCAGCTGTCACGGATCATCGCCACCGTGCCGCCATCGGCGCTGAACAGCGCATGGGCGGCATTCTGCATGTCCATCCGGGTCGCCGGGCTGACCATCAGGCAACGCAGGCTATCGAGTTCCAGCAAGGTATCGATCGCCACGGTGCGCGCGGGGTCTGTGCCGTGCCGCAGGGCCGATTCGGCGCTGTCGTCACCCAGCGAGGCCAGCACACACAAGGCTTCGGCGGACGGCCGCGGGCCGCGCTCGATCTCGGCGCCCAAGTGCTCAAGCAAGGCCAACAGGCGCGCCTTGCCAATGTCATCATCGGCCGCTACCCAGACAGAAGGCAGCTGCGGACATTGCGGCACGGGCTGGACCCAGCGCGGCGCGGCGCCCTTCCCTTCGTACCGATAAAACCCCTGGCCGCTCTTGCGCCCCAGGTGCCCGCCGGCTTGCATCAGGCTCAGCAGCGGATGGGGCCGGTAACGGGGCTCTTCATAGAACTGCCGATACACCGACTCCATCACCGGCAGGCTGACATCCAGGCCGATCAGGTCCAGCAATTCAAACGGCCCCATGCGAAAGCCCGCACCGTCGCGCAGTACCGCGTCAATCAGCGCCACCGGCGCGACGCCCTCACTGAGCATGCGCAACGCCTCGGTGCCGAAGGCTCGACCGGCGTGGTTGACGATAAAACCCGGGGAATCCTTGGAGATGGCCGGATAATGACCGACGCGTTTGACCAGGGCCTGCAGTTGCTCGATGACGTCCGGCCGGGTCGCGATACCGCCGATCACTTCGACCAGGCGCATCAGCGGTACCGGGTTGAAAAAATGCAGCCCGGCCACGCGTTCAGGGTGCTTGCAGACGGAGGCGATCGCGGTGATCGACAGGGACGAGGTATTGCTCGCCAGCACGGTCGTTGCGTCGAGCAACTCATCCAGTTGCCGGAACAGGCCCTGCTTGACCTCGAGGTTCTCGACGATCGCCTCGATCACCAATTGGCAGCCAGCCAGGGCTTGCAGGCTATCGACCACCTGCAAATGCTCCAGCGCGTCGCTGGCCGCTTGCGGGGTGATCCGCGCCTTCTCCTGCAACTTGGCGAAGGTCGCCGCCAGCTGCTCTCGCGCGGAGCTCGCCGCGCCTTCGCGAGCATCGAACAGTAAGACGTTCAAGCCGGCCTGGGCCATGATCTGGGCGATGCCCTGCCCCATGGCGCCCGTCCCGACGACACCGATGCGTTGCAACGAGTGTGGATTCATCGACCGATGTACTCCGGTTGGCGTTTTTGCAGAAAGGCCTGCATGCCCTCTTTTTGATCGCTGGAAGCAAACAGCAGCTGGAAGGCCTTGCGTTCCAGGACCAGCGCCTGTTCCAGCGGCAGATCCATGCCGGCGAGTACCACCTCCTTGATCTGCGCCACGGCGATCGGCGGCATAGCGGCGATGGCAACGGCCATTGCCAGGGCCGACGCCAGGGTCTCGGCGTCCGCCACCACCTCGCTGACCAGGCCCATGCGCAGCGCCTCTTCGGCCGTCACCTGGCAGCCGGTGAACAGCATGCGCAGCGCCTGGAACTTGCCCACGGCACGCACCAGCCGCTGAGTGCCACCGGCACCCGGCATGACCCCGACCTTGACTTCCGGTTGGGCGAAACGTGCTGAGGTGCCGGCAATGATCAAGTCGCAATGCATCGCCAGCTCGCAGCCACCGCCCAAGGCGAAGCCGTTGACCGCGGCGATCACCGGTTTGCTGCACGCGGAAATGGCTTGCCAATGACGCTCGGCATGCCGGGCATACACGTCCATCACCGTGGCGTCGACCAACTCGCCGAGGTCTGCGCCGGCGGCAAATACCGTGTCGCTGCCGGTGAGAATGATGACGCGGGTATCAGGGCACTCATCAAGGCGCCGAAAGTGTCCGGCCAATTCCTCACGCAACGCCATGTTCAGCGCATTGCGCGCCTTGGGGCGATTAATCCGCAGCAGCGCCACGCCCGGCGCGGGCTGCTCCAGCTGGATCAGGGGTTCAAGACAAACGGGGTCAAAGCTCATGGGCTCTCCTGCTTCGCTTTATTGCTCTGGGCTGGCTGTTCAAATAAATGACTTGGCCAGCCGCTTACCTATCGTGAGCGTTAATGTCAGAACGAGGAGGAGGTGTTCGGCGCAAGCGCTGTGCGAACAGTCGGTCCAGTGCCCAAGAGACCCGATGAACTTTGATCCTCTCTTTTCTCATCCGCATGAGATGGGTTCAGGTTTTCTCTGGCGAACTCATCGGCATCCGCCTGTTCTGCGGTAGAGAGATCCGAGGCCGTATGGCCGATACGCTTGAGCAGCAGGAGCATGCACACCAGGGAAACCAGGGCATAGGACGCGGAAGCGATCGCCACGCCGATGATGCTGCCGGTGGAGTTGAGAATGCCTTGGGCCAATATCGGTGTCGCGCCGCCGACCAGCAACGAACAGAGCTGGTAGGAGATCGATAAGCCGCTATAGCGCACCTTGGTCGGGAAAGCGCGTGCCAGGATGCCGCCCACGGCGCCGTGAAACATTGAGTGCGGAATAGTGGCCAGACACATGCCGAGCACCGCGATCCAGTAGACCTTGGTTTCCACGGCGAAGAACATTGCCGGCATGAGAATCAGCTCCGGAATGATCATCATGGCGACGGCCTTGCGCATGTCGATTTTCGTGGCCAGCAATGCGCCGAAGGGCTGGACAATGAACTGCACGACCAGGGCGATAACAAGCATGCTGAGGAAGGTGCTTTGGGCGTAACCCAACTCTTTAGTGGCCCAGGACAGCGCAAAGGTATTCTTGAAGTAAGTGACATGGATGATCGGCAATACACCGGCACTGAGCAGCACAATTTTCCAATGGTCGCGCAGCACTTCTACAATCGGCAGCTTGACGGTTTTCTTCTGCTTCATGAGACGCTTCATGTCGTCCGACTCTTCAAGCTTGAGGCGAATGACCATGCCGACGATCACCAGGGCTGCGGACAGCAGGAACGGAATGCGCCAGCCCCACAGCATGAAGTCCGCTACCGGCAGGGCGCTCAGCCCGAAGAACACCAGGGTCGCGAGCAGGTTACCGGAGGGAGAGCCTTGCTGGGCGAAGGCGGCGTACATGATGCCCTTGCCCTTGGGCGCGTTTTCGCTGGCGATGAGAACGGCGCCACCCCATTCGCCACCGACGGCGATACCCTGGATCATGCGCAGGACCACCAGGGCAATCGGGGCCCAAATACCTATCTGCAGATAAGTGGGCAGCAGGCCGATGCAGGTGGTGGCCACCCCCATCATGACCAGCGTGATCACCAGAGTGGTCTTGCGGCCGATTTTGTCGCCCAGGTGCCCGAAGATGATCCCGCCTATTGGTCGTGCGACAAACCCGGCCCACAGTGTGAGGAAGGACAGCATGGTGGCGGTGCCTGGCGGAAGGTCGGCAGGAAAAAACACCTTGCCGAAGACCAGTGCCGCAGCAATGCCATAAACATAGAAGTCATACCACTCTATTGTCGTTCCGATGAATGAGGCGATTCCCGCTTTGCGGGCTTTTTTATGGGCAGCAACTTCTTGGGGGGCATTCATATTTAATACCTGCTTGTTATTATTTGTATAAAACTTACTAATACCCGTTACAACAACTCCATGGGCTACTGAACAGAACAATCAAGCACGGGATTGCACTGCGCACCACGGTAACCAGAACGTCGACCGCACTACTTCATCAATCAGCATCCCAGGTAAAATTACTGTCACTGTTCTGTGCTGGCGCCGCATGGCGCAAAGTCGCCGGGGTACGCCCAAAACGTACAGTTGGCGCAAGGGTGACTATTTCACCTTCAGTGGGGTGTTGCTCGTTGCGGAATAGCCCCGTCGCCGCAAGATGGGGGTCCTCCAACAAATCTTCCAGCGTCGCAATCCGGGAGTGGGGAATATCTTCTCCCGCCAGTACTTCAAGCCAGTCAGCGGTCCTGCGCGTTTCCACAATGGCCGAAAGCTCGGCATAAAGAGCGTCGTAATGCTTCGTCCGTGCCATTGCAGTCGCAAACCGAGCATCGCTTGCCAGGTCATCTCGTCCAGCACAGGAGAAAAACCGTTGCCATTGGCCATCGGTATACGGCAGTAGTGCGATGAAACCGTCCGCTGTGCGATAGGGGCGTCGGTCGGGGGCCAGCACTCGCGGATACCCCATCGGAGCTATAGGCGGGCGAAACGTGTGGCCGCCCAAGTGTTCGACCAACACAAAGGAGGAAAGCGTTTCAAACATAGGTACTTCGATCGCCTGCCCTTTGCCGGAATGTTCACGCTCATACAGTGCCATTGGGATGGCATAGGCCAGTGTCAAACCTGCCACTTTGTCTGCCATGATCGTTTTTACATAGCGTGGCGTACCATCGTCACGGCCTTGCAGCGACGCAAGTCCACACATGGCTTGAATGATATCGTCAAAAGCCGGGCGTCCTGCATACGGGCCGTCTTGCCCAAATCCCACTGCAGCACAATAGATGAGGCGCGGGTTGCGCTCCAGCAGGCTATCGGAGTCAAGTCCAAGCCGTGTCAATGCTTGAGGACGGATATTGGAAACGAACACATCGGCACCATCGATCAACGCAAGTAACCGAGCGCGGTCATCAGCCTGTTTTACGTCAAGTGTAATACTGCGCTTGTTTCGATTCAGGTTGAGAAAAACAGCCGACATACCTTCGGACTTTATCGGTGCTGGATGTCGGAAAATGTCGCCTTCAGGCGCTTCAACCTTGATTACTTCAGCGCCCATATCGCCCAGAATTTGCGTGGCATATGGCCCCATGCCTACCGAGGTCATATCGACAATGCGCACTCCGGTCATCGGGCCATGTGAGTGCATCCTTTGTTTCGTATCATGTTGCATTTCAATGCTCCTATCACAATATGCCGATTCAAAAGTTATGCCATGTAACGCGCTGGCAAGTTTCTTCCGACTCATTGAAACGCGATCGATAAACCAGGGCGTTCGATATTCTGCGGGCGTACCGCATGGGTATCGAACTGTTGCGCCCTGAAAACTCCGGAACTTCAGCACAAACTAAATAGAAGGGTCGTTTTAATGGACGACACGCCTGGCGTCAGGCTTGAACCAAACGCTCTGCTACCTCTAGAGAAACCGGCGACTCGGAGAGGAGAAGCGTGATCGCCTCCTCTTCCCAGGCTGCAGCGGACAGGCTTGACGCCGCTCGCTGCTGTAGGCGGTGTTCGAGCACGAAGCGCGACAAGAGCAGTCGCCGCGCGTCCCCACCGACTACCCCGAGCTGTCGCCCCTCTGTCGCGAGTAGCGTTGCGGTGGTTACATGATAAAGTTGGCTCGCTGCTTCCCGGATGAAACGCTCATGTTCGGGCGCACCAGCGACCTCCTCGGCAAAGCGGATTGCCTGCTCCACCGCACTGGAAAGATTTTTCCGGAACTCGCCCGGCAACGAGGCTTCTTCTATTCGTCGCGCCAGATCTTCGCGCAGTGCTTCATGCGCCCGTTTCTTGGCAACTGCGCGCTGTATAGCGTCCAGCGCATTGATGTTGCTGGTTCCCTCCCAGATCAATCCCAGATGCGCGTCCCGGACCAGCCGGGCGTTCGGCCAGTCCTCAATGTAGCCGTTGCCGCCGCGAGCCTCCATGGCGCCTGTCGCCACCGGTACGTTGTCCCGGCAAGCGCGGTACTTGAATATCGGTGTCAGGAGCCTCAGCAGATTTGTTGCCTGCTCAGAAGAGTCTCCTGAGACAGACGCCGCGTAGAGCATCGCCGAAAGCGCCTGTTCTGTCGGGACCATCAACTTCATCAATTGTCTGCGCATCAGCGGATGGTCGATCACGGTACGGCCAAAGGCGTTGCGATGCCGCACAGCGACCAATGCCTCGTTCAGACAGCGCCGCATCATCCCTGCGGCTCGCGTCAAATGCGAAATGCGCGAGGAGTTCACCATGACCAACATCTGTTTCAAGCCTTGGTCGAGATCGCCAAGGCAATAGGCCAAAGCACCTTCAAAGACGATCTCGCCGCTTGCCATGGATTTACTGCCCAGCTTGTCTTTCAGCCGGCGAATGCGATAGCCGTTGCGGGTCCCGTCTTCCAGGACTTTCGGCATCAGGAAAAGCCCGAGGCCTCGGCTGCCCTCTGCTCCACCTTCGGGGCGTGCCAGCAAGACAGCAAGATCGGCGTCGACGTTGGAGCAAAACCATTTCTCCCCCCAGAGCCGCCAGTGACTGCCTTCACGCACAGCAATGAGGTCCGATCGTCCGATGTCCGACCCGCCGGCCTTTTCGGTCATGAACTGGGAGCATTTCAACAGCTGACTCGTGTCCTGCGACCAGAGCTTGTCGAGGTAGCGCGACTTGAGTTCCTCTGTTCCAAAGCGATGCACCAGGTCCGAGGAGCTGTCAGTAAGGTTGACCGGACAAAGCAGGCCGAACTCCGCCTGGCTGAAGAGATAATGAAAAGCGTACTTGGCAATGGCGGGCATCTTCTCGGGCCAGCCCAGTACGCCCGGACGATTGGTCATGGCATGCATGCCAAAACGGCCGTACGCGAGCTCTTCCATTTCACGGTAGGCCGGGTGAAATTCGAGCCACTCCTCATCGCGCCCCAGTCGGTCGCGATGGTGCAACTCAGGCTCGTGGCGGTTTGCGGTATCCGCCAGCTCCCCGAGACGGCCGCCGGATAGCTGACCAAGCTCTGAAAGGTGCGGCTCCAGATGGGTTAGCAGCGATGCGTCCATATAAAGTGGCAGAAGGCTGCGCATTCCGTGATCAATGTCATAAAAGTTCAGACCACGGCAATCGGGAGCAAGGTCGCGGGAGCGCGACGCGGTCGCGGCGCGGGTGACGCGTAATGCATGTTGGGCAACTTCATTCATATGGGTTCCTCCGCTAGTGTCTTCTTATTAGCCGGCGCCTGTTACTGAAGCGGTCCTGGCACCCCAAAGATATGCTTTACAAAAACGCAGCAACAAACGATTTAAATGCCTACCTAATTGAGTAATACTCAACACATGACCAAACGCAGCCTTCCCCCCCTCAATGCCCTGCGCGCTTTTGAAGCCGCTGCGCGCCACCATTCCATGACCCGGGCGGCGGATGAATTGTCCGTAACACCTGGTGCCATAAGCCGCCAAGTGCGCGAACTCGAAGACAATATGAAGGTGCCCTTGTTTCTTCGACGGGCGAAAGGGCTCGAGCTCACCGACGTCGGTGCGACGCTGGCAGAAGAGCTCGCTGAAATATTCGACCGTATTGCCGAGGCCACGCGAGGAGTGCGCCTACGTCGCCCGAGACGCCTGTCGGTGGGCGTCTATGGCTATTTCACATCGAGCTATCTATTGCCTCGCTGGAGTGCATTGCAAGAGCGCTTGCCGCAGATCAAGATTGATCTACACACCAGCCGTAATCCGCTTGATCTCATTCCCTCCCGCTATGACGCCGTCATCGCGGTCTCGGACGGCACCCCAAAAACAGGACTGGTAACCCATCGGCTGATACCCATCTCTACTGTGCCCGTCTGCGCGCCAGAACTTCTGGTCGATGGTTCGCCCGATTTCGCAAAAGTGCAGCTATTACATGCCAGGCCTCGCCCGGACGACTGGCGGCGCTGGCTGGATCATGCGGGATTCCGGTCAGTCTCGGCAGAAGGAGGAAGCAGCTTCGAGAGCACCGGTCTCGCCATTGAGGCCGCTATACAGGGCCTCGGCTTTACTATGGCAATCGAGGCGCTCATACGTCCGGAGATCCAGCGGGGTACGCTGGTTATTGCCCATCCAAAGATTCGTCCCACGAAAAGGTGGTTCGTGCTCCAGCACCTGTCCCGTCTTAATGACGATCCCGAACTTCGGGCTTTTACGGAGTGGTTATTGAAACAGATAGATGACGATAACCTGGCGCAGGATTGGCCTCAGCGGACTTGAGTTCAATAAAACCTGATTTGATCCGACATACTTTTACCTCCTACAGTCGAATAAACTCCAGCCTGGAGGTATTCATATTTAGGGAGGCATGCCAAATGGATAATACACTCATGCTGAGTCGGCATATCCTCCCAAGTAGGAGCGAATAAGGATAACGACGCGTCGGCCGTGAAACTTTCGTGCACCGTCGCATGGCTTCCGCCCACGGGAGTCATAGTGACATAGTCGATATCCGCCTCTCCCCATTGCTCGGTAGCCGGTATGTATTTCCGATGCAGCACCGGCATTGTTGCCAACGCGACAGCATTGGAATTGTTGATATCCGCAAGGGTAAGTTCCAGAAATTTAAATCCCATCCATTCAGCGCAGCAGACAATCTTCCCATCACTTTTTTCCGGAGGCGGTAGATCAGCAAATAATTTGCTCCAACCTAATTCCTCGCGACCGCTTATGATCGGTTCTGCCATGTTTTCCCAGGCGACCGGCTGAAAGAATCCGTCAATTACCGTGTTGCCATATTTGAATCGAACAGGAATTCGGACCGTCAACATGTTGTAGCCCCGTCCCGCGAGCCAGTCTATCTCGGTCATATAGCTAAACTCGAAGGTCACCGTCGGCTCACCGCGTAGAGTGAAACCTTCAGGAAGTATCTGCTCCAGCAAACCACCGTCGGTCCTGAATGTGACATAGGCGCAGAATTTCTCCGGGCTTTTTGTCGGGTCAAAGACGACACCTTCTGGAGCTTGACGTGGACCGACTGCAGGTCCAAACCCCGTTGGCATTCTATAGATCGGCCGTTTTCCCGATTTCCGTTCAGACATCACTCATTCCTCACTGGGTTTCACTGCGCCCTTTACCATCGTTTCTACTGCATCCTTCTCACCTGCTGCCGTATCTTTCCTTGATCGCCTGTATGGCGTGCAATTCTCAGCGTGTGAGACAGCGCGGGAAAGAACGGGAGTGCAGATGCCTCACCCCAGCGGCCAAGTGAAGCGAATATTGCCCTTGGCCAACCCGTCGAGCACGATCTGAACGCCGCCCGATTTCATCATCCATTCCAGGCGATGGTCCCGGTATTCACGATTGACCGAGCCCGAAGCCAATCGCTCGGCGGCGCTCGCCATGCCCGAAGCAACGGCATCGGCCTCGGCGAACGTCGCCGCCACCGAAGGCCGTTGGCGCGCCCGTTCGAGCCAGTGAGTCAGTGGCGAGTTGGCCGGTGTGCCCAGGCCATTGATAAACGAGCGATTTAGATAAGGCGCCACACTGATGTCGGCCCATCCGAAGGTCTCACCGCCGAACCACAGCCGATCACCGAGTTTGGCCGCCAGCCAGGCCTGCAACTCGGAGGTCTGTCGTGCGGCGGCATCTGTCATCGCCGCCGCCAGGTCGCCCTCGGCGCGCTTGTACCAGCGAACCTCGCTCACGCCCCAGTTCACCGCTTCGTACAAAGTGTCGCAAACATCCTCGATCATGCGGGCCTCGGCACGCGCGACCGGATCACGCGGCAGCAGCGGCGACGCCGGGAAACGGTCTTCGAGGTACTCAAGAATGATGGTCGAATCGAAAATGCGCGCCTCCCCGTCTATCAGGGTCGGCACCTCTTTGCGTGGACTGGCCGCGGCAAAGACGCCGGTGGCGGTGCCAAGGCCCTGCCCCACAGGTGTCTCAACCTGAAAGTCGAGGCCCTTCTCGCGTAGCGCGATCTTGACCTTCTGGGCATAGGACGACAGCGGGTGTTCGTAGAGCAGCATGGGGAAGGATTCCTTGGGGTCTGTAGCGTGATAACAAAGATGACGGCGATGCGTACGTTTTTACTGCACAGAGAACAAAATCTCGCGCGACAACTTATATGTATAATTTGTAGGAGCTATTGATACTTACATGAGAATAATAGGGTCGCTTGTAGCTCGTTAAAAATCCGCCGCAGATCCGAATGGATCGTTATCGCAAATGTGCTTTGATATGCCCGGCTCGAGCACTCAGCATCAAGGAAAATTATTTCACGACTATTGATTCCGAACTAAAAAAACGGGGCGCTTGTGGCGCACCGTTACTGGAATCGTTCAGTCAAAATGCGCAGGGCACTTGTGTTACCCCGGTTGAGACAGTAAACCGCTCGCGGCCCGCTATTACATGCATCTTCAGCAGCTGGAAATAATAGTTCGACTACCGCAATCAAGCCGCTGACATGACAACAGCTCGGCACTCACCAAAGCCGATACGCGCAAAACCGTCGCGAGCACAATACGCCCGGATTACCACTTCATCCCCATCGGCAAGGAAAGTACGAGACTCACCATCAGGCAAAGTCAGTGCCTGGGTGCCACCTACCGAGACCTCAAGCAGAGAGCCGCAGCTTTCGTGTGTCGTGCCTGATATGGTGCCGGTGCCAAACAGGTCCCCGATTGACAGTGCGCATCCGTTGCTCGTTTGGTGAGCGACGAGTTGTGCAAACGTCCAGTACAGGTGGCGGGCGTTGACACGACCAAGCGTCATCGGCGCAATGCCCTGTGAACGCATTGAAGCACTGGCAAGCGACACTTCGAGCTCGAGATCAAGCCCGCCGGACGCCAAATCGGACGCATCCGTCAGATATGGAAGAGGTTCCGGTTCGCCCTCATTACGCACAAATAGTGGCGCGTAGAACGGCGCGAGCGCTTCCGGTGTAACGACCCAAGGCGAAACCGTTGTGGCGAAACTTTTGCCAAGAAAGGGCCCCAGCGGCTGATACTCCCACGCCTGTATGTCACGCGCGGACCAGTCATTGAGCAATCCGAAGCCCCACACGACGGACCGGGCCTGAGCAATCGTGACTGGCTCACCCATCGCGTTGCGCTTGCCGATCCACATGGCCAGTTCGACTTCGTAATCGAGTCGTTCGGTTGGCCCAAATGCAGGAATCGACTCGTTCATACGCTTGAATTGACCGCCAGGCCGACGTACCTGCGTGCCAGAGACGCAAATGGTTGACGCGCGGCCGTGATAGCCGATGGGCACATAGCAATAGTTCGGCAGCAACGGCGCATCCGGCCGAAATAACTTACCGCAGTTTCGGGCATGTTCTATGCCTGCATAGAAGTCGGTGTAGTCGCCAATTCGCGTCGGCAATTGCATGCTGCAATCTGCCTGGTGATGCAGCAAGGCGGCCGCACCGACTTGCGCGCGCTTGCCAACGTCGCTGGCGGCATCGAGCAGATCGCTGGCAGCCTGGCGCAATGCTACCCGCGCCGCGTCACCGAGCTCCATCAGGACTGCCAGATCGCCTCTGCTGCAGGCCTGCGCGGCTGTAAACGCGAGCCCCTCAAAATAGGAAGCCGCAGCCGACAGGTCGAGAATGCAATCGCCAATTGCCAGCCCGATACGAGCGTCACCCTCATTCGGCTGGAACACGCCAAATGGCAGGTTTTGCAAGGGAAAATCGGCGTGATCTTGCGCCGACGTTACCCAACTACAGCGCGATGGATCGTTCGTAAAATCCATAGTAGAAAAGTCTCTCTAAAAGATAGAAAGGAACCTGTGTCCGCGGCCTGACAGCCAATATTCGCGATACTCAGGGAAAGATAACAATGCAACCCCTATCACGCGAACGCTGATTGAGTGCCGCTGCTACGTCGTTGATACGCCCAGACCCCGAACAGCGAAACCAGCGAGATAATGCAATAGCCCGCAAACAGCGATGCAACCGGCCAATATGCTCCACCCTGCGACTCAGAGAGCACCGTCGACAGCAGTGGCGTGACGCTTCCGAAGATCGCACCAGCGGCCTGATAACCCATTGAGATCCCGGAGTAACGCACAGCCATGGGAAACATATGCGATGAATAACCAGCCAGCAACGCGTAGTAGGCTCCGCCGCACATACTCGAAACAATGATACCAATCGCCGCCAGATAGATATTATTGGTGGCAAGTAGCCAAAACATTGGAAATGGCGTCAGTGCGTAGACAATGAGAACTGTCACGAGCAGTTTCTTTGTGGGTACGTACATTGACATACGCGCCATGACAAGTTGCGAGACCAATGTAAATACAGCCGCCACTATACTTACTTGCAGTAGCGAAGGCATTGCAAGTGCTGTGTGCGCTTTGGCCCATGACAACAGGTAAGTAGTGCGAAAGTGTGTCCCCGAAACCGCGATCGCGTTGGCGCCAATCATCAGCAACACGAGCGGCCAATAGCTACGGAACAACTCTACGACCGGCGTCTTGGAAAGTTTCTTTTGATCGCGAGCTTCAACGAACTCCGTCGTCTCCTCAACCCTGCTGCGGATGATATATGCGACGAACACCAGCACCCCAGAAAGAAGGAACGGAATCCTCCAGCCCCAGTCGAAGAATACGTCGTCAGGCATACGGGTAACGAGAGCAAAAACAGCCGATGAAAGAATGATGCCTAGCGGAACGCCGTGTTGCGCGAATGCACCGTACCAGATGCGCTCTTTCGGTGGTGCCTTCTCAGCGGCAATCAACACTGCTCCACCCCATTCGCCCGCCACGGCGATACCCTGTATCACACGCAGCAAAGTCAGAATAATGGGTGCTGCGATACCTATCGTCTCATATGACGGCAGCACGCCAACGCCGACAGTCGAGACCGCCATCATCATCAATGTTATTACAAGCGTCTTTTTACGACCCACACGATCGCCAATATTCCCGAAAAATATGGCACCGAAGAAGCGCGCCAAAAACCCTACTGCGAATGTTGCAAACGACGCGATTGTCGCCAGTGCGGGCGATAGCGAAGAGAAGAACACCTTATGAAACACGAGCGCCGAGGCCGTCCCGAAAATGAAATAGTCGTACCACTCGATCGTGGTACCCACCATTGCCGCCATACTAGCCCGCTTGAGCGAAGCAGCTTCGTCTATCTCTTTTTTGTTCATATCACTACCTGTTGGGCTAGTTTAGCCTTGAGCATTCACGGCGTACTGCTACCGCTGCCGCGAGCTTTTCTTGTGTTGTTAGCCATTATTGGAAACAGCGATTGATATGTCCAATTTGATTTTGAGTACTTATTTATATTCAACAAATATAAATAATTGCGCTGTCAGGCTGAAAATAGGTGGCGCACATCTTCAATAGGTCATGTGACCCGTGGCAGGTTGCGCATTGACTACGCGACCAGTCGAGCCCACCCACGACGTCTGAACGCAGGAGGCAATGCATCGAGATGGCTTGCTCTCGGCCAGTATGGGCTTCGCCTGCAATGGGGGGATACGAAAGTCGACGAGCGAAGATCAAGCAATGCAGTACGACGAATGCATCGCCATAGCGGCTCCGCTGGCGATCAAGGCTATGCTGCGTTCGGTTTTTTGCTCAGGACAGTGGGGAGGACGCGAACTTGTCGAACCTCAATCAACAGCTGCTCATGCTGATTAAAAGCGAAGACGTTCGTGAAAAGGTGTGATGGGAATGATGCGAAAGCGCGAGCAGGTGCTCAAAGGCCGCCGGTGACCATAGGGCGAGAGAAACCGGGCAATCGTACGATTTCCTCTCGCGTTGAGACCTGAAGTGTAGTGCAAGCACAGAGAAATTTATTTCGCAAACAGCACATTAGGCAGCAACATAACCGCCATCAACGTTCCAGGCTGCACCTCGGACTTGATCGGCATCAGGCGAACACAAAAATGCAACGATACCCGCCACCTGCTCAGGCGTCACGAACTCTTGCGAAGGTTGCTTTTCAGAGACCAAGGCTTTCTTCTCAGTTTCAAAGTCGCACCCCTTCTTTTCTGCCCGAGCACGGATTTGTGCTTCCACAAGGGGGGTGAGGACCCAACCAGGGCAAACTGCATTGCAGGTCACTCCGCTGGTCGCGGTCTCCATAGCTACAGCCTTGGTCAATCCAATCAACCCGTGCTTGCTGGCGGCATAGGCAGACTTATTTGCCACACCAATCAATCCACTGACCGATGACACGTTCACGATGCGGCCCCACCTACGCTGCCGCATTCCGTTGACGACCAGACGCGTGGTGAGAAACGCCGCTGTAAGGTTCACGGCAATGAGCTTCAGCCATTGATCGACAGGAAATTCATCGATGGGTGCGACATGCTGCATACCAGCATTGTTGATCAAAATGTCAATTGGCCCAAGGGCGTTTTCAACGGATGAGATAAGCATCTCGACTTGCGCGGCATCGCTCAGATCCCCGCGAAAGTATTGAACGGGTTCAGTGGCGTAACGCGAAATTTGATCATGCGCAGCAGCGATTACGGAATCGTCTTCAAGGCCGTGCATGGCAACGATTGCGCCTGATTGAGCCAAGCGACATGCAATCGCCAGCCCGAGGCCGCGCGTGGATCCTGTCACGAGAGCGATACGCCCTCTCAAGGAAAAATCGATCATGCGGTGGCTCCTCCAAAACGTGGTTGTCGCAGTCACTTGCTATAGGGCGGCCTATCTTGGGGGCTATTCAAGCGATCACTGTCGTTCGCTTCTCAGAATACCGCCTGACATTGTTGGAATTTGAAACTTATATGTCTAATCTTATTTTCACTATCTATTTATTTGTATAGGCTATTGATCATCGTCCTGTGTTACCTGTCACGGGCGACGCAATCGAGCCATCATTTAGGGCAAACCACGGAGTATCTATGGAGATGCGGCACATCGAGACCTTTCTCGCGGTCTCGGAAGAGCTAAGTTTCACGCGTGCAGCGAGACGGCTGCACTTGAGCCAGCCCCCATTGAGCCTGCGTATCAAGGAACTGGAAAGTGAGTTGCAAGTCACGCTGTTTGAGCGATCTACTCGCAGCGTGGCATTAACACCGGCGGGGAAGGTGTTTCTCGACAAGCTAAACGAGGCCATGAAGATGCTGGCAGGGGCCGTGGAGGCAAGTCGCCAGGTAGAACGTGGCATCGTTGGCAAGTTGCGAATTGGTTACACTGGCCTGGCCACCGATTTAGTACTACCGCGTCTGATCCGCGAATTCCGGGATCGGCACCCTGCCATCGGACTCGATATGTTGGGGCCATCGCCAACCGGGATGATGGAACTGGCTCTGCTCAATAAAGAAATAGATGTGGCGCTGTGTTTCCTGCCTATGCGCCATGCCGAGCTTGAATCGCGCACGCTGATTACCATTGAGCTCGCAGTGGCTCTGCCTGATCGGCACCCGCTTGCCGAGTTGACGAGGGTCCCCGTAGAACGATTGGCCGATGAAGCATTCATCGCATTCCCGGCAAACGAGGGCTTTCATTTGCGCGAAGCCACCGATGCCGAATGCTTCCGAGCCGGCTTTCGGGCACGGGTCGTCAAGGAATCGACAGCCTCGCAGACGCTGTTGTGTCACGTGGCGGCCGGTAACGGTGTAGCTATCATGCCGTTTGAGACTCAGACGAGAGGCATCGAAGGTGTGACCTTCCGCCCGCTCTCGCCCAAGGAAGCGCCTTTGCGTTTCGGTATGGCGTGGCGCCAGATAGATCAAAGTGCCGCGCTCCGCCAGTTTCTCGCGGTAGCCTCTGACGTTTTCCATGAGGACGAGCGCAGATAGGTAACACGCCACCAGCTAGGGGAAGCAGAACTGCGCAAGATGCGGGTTATGGAGTCGGTCTGTTCATCGTGCAGCACAAGTCGAAGTCGAACTGCACGAACAGATCGCTCAAAGCGTACTTGACCAGCAGCAACGTAACGTAGGTAGCCATCAATTCCTCATCAAGATCCGTAAGTGAGAGATGTAGCTGATATTGAAGACGCTAACACTATTCTCGTACAAATATAAATAACACCAATATAATATATTAGACATATAAATCCGGACGCCATATTTTGTTGCTTCGGAGTGAAAACGCATGCTTAGCCCGCCCTCCTCGCGGTTGCCGGCGCATAGTTTGGGGTCGCCATAGCTAGCTAAGCCTCAATGTTCAGCTCTTTCATTCACAACCTTTTGCCGGCTTTGACCGGCGCACGGTGAAGCCATGAGCAATGAACTGATTTTCCACCACTACGCGACCTCGCCGTTCTCTGAGAAAATTCGCCTGATTCTTGGTTTTAAGGGCGTCACGTGGCACTCGGTGATGGTACCGCCGATCATGCCCAAACCTGATGTGATTGCGCTGACCGGCGGCTACCGTAAGACGCCGCTCTTGCAGATCGGCGCCGATATCTACTGCGACACCGCGCTGATCGCACGCGTGATCGACGAGCGGCATCCCGAATCACCGCTATATCCGGCAGGAATCGCCGGCACGGCGCAAATGTTAGCGCAGTGGGCCGATTCAACGCTGTTCTGGACCGTGATTCCCTACACTACTCAGCCGGCCGGCGCGGCTGTGTTGTTCGCGCACACTGGGCCTGAAGCGCGAATGGCTTTTGCCGCCGATCGCGCACCCTTCACAGCGAACATGGTCCGCCAGACCCCGGTCGATGCCACTGCAGCGCTGTACACGTATCTCAGATGGTTGGAAACGCACTTGGCCGATGGCCAAGATTTTCTCATGAGCAGTCAAGCCAGCATCGCGGATTTCTCGATCGCACAGTGCCTATGGTACGTACACCGCGCACCGGAGTTAGCAAAAATCCTCGATGGCTATCCGAAGCTCAGCGCTTGGTTCAAGCGCGTCCGCGCCTTTGGCCACGGTGAATCAACGCCGATGACCAGCACCGAATCAATCGAAATCGCCGCAAAGGCGAATGAGTACGCTCCAACCGAAGTGCAGCCCGAACTCGGCTTCGCAGCCGGCGATGCCATCACTGTAATGCCCACCGACCATGGACGGGACCCAGTGTCCGGCACACTGGTTGGGTTGACGCAGTTTGAGGTGGTCATTGAGCGCCATGACGAGCGCGCGGGCACGCTACATGTGCACTTCCCACGCCTTGGGTTCCAAATTAAACAACAAGAGCCCGCGGAATGAAGAGCCTCACAGGCTGCCCAGCGGCGGGTACATGGGAATCTACGACATGACCGCGGAGCGTGCAGGCAATCGCGTTCGCTCGGCCGCTCAATTGCGAAGCGATGGAGCGAAAGCTTTCATGACTGCCAGTGAACTGCTCAACACCGAAGATCACCTGCTAACCGGTGTCGAGAGTGTTTTCATAAGTAGCGGCTTGCGTCGTAAACCGAAGTGAAGTTAACACGCCTGCTGCCACTGGCGCTCCTGGCTGAGCTGCTGGCCCTGAGCACTCGAACTGCAGAGTTCAGCCTAGCTGCCGCCGTATTATTCGGCTTGTTTTTCATCCGCCATTGCCAGTCGCTCATGCCCTATCCCCGTCGCCTGGGGCTTGCCACATTGGCTTTGCTGGGCATCTGGGTAGCCAAGGCGCCGGTCGATCTGCCCAGCCTCCAACGGATGAGCAGCTCTGCGGCTTATTACGCCGCCTTCGTCGGCGGACTGGGTTTGATGAGCTGCCTGATCAAGCGTCTACCTTCGCTGGGTGAGCTGCATCGGTTCCTGCTGCGCGGCCCCACCCCACTGCTCTACCCGCGTTACTTGCTGGTAGCCTTGGGACTGGGGTCGATATTGAGCTTCGGCATGCTCAACCTGATGTGCACAACCTTACACAGCTATTTGCAACACTTCCCGAAAAATCACCCTGCTCACCGCGAGGGACAGCGTGGCGTATTGACCGCTGCGTTACGCGGCTTTGCTCTGGTACCGCTCTTAGCACCTACCAGCGTCGTAGTAGCAATCATTACCCGGGAAGTGCCTAGCCTGACCTGGATTGACTTGTTGCCCTATGGGGCTATCGCCACCGCCCTGCTAATGCTGATTGGTTGGCGCACGGAAAATCGGCGCCTGCAATACTTATACAGCGATACCGACCAGGCGCCAGCCTCCTCTCTGAATGCCCTAGCCCTCGGCACAGCGGCGAGCATGTCCGCCATCGCAACACTGGCCGGGCTGACCTACCTGAACATCACCCAAGCCGCATTGTTATTGATTCCGCTGTTGGTGAGCATCTGCTTGTTTCTGGAAAACCCCCGCAAAGCCTACGATGAATTAGCCGATAACCTCGGGGGGATGCGTAATGAGATTTTCACCTTTGCTTGCTCCGCGTTATTTGGCGCGCTATTCAATCAGTTGTTCCCCCTTGAACAATTTGCGCCGCTATTGAGCGGCTCATCGCAGATATTCCTCCTGCAAATCACTGCCCTGCTGGGTATCGTGGTGCTATCGCTCGTGGGCATCGCACCAATCATCACCTTGAGCGTCTGCGCGGGTCTTTTGGCTCAGTTGCAGGCCGCCGGTGTCAATCCACTTGGACCGGCTGTCACACTGGTCTGCGGATTTTCACTGGCAATGTTGCTATCACCCTTTGGCCCCTCGACGATGCTGCTGGCGCGCTACATGAATACCTCACCATGGAAAATCACTTTCAACTGGAACGGTGGTTTCACCCTGGTAGCCATACCAACATTGCTTTTGTTGTTGTTTTGCGTCCAGGCCTATCTCTAATAACTACAATTCCTGATACACCGCCAGATTGTGACAATGGAACAGTGTCACTGTGGGTATTGCCGAACTCATGCATATGCTAAAGCGGATCGAGTTGTAGTCGGCGCCCATCCCGGTGCGGCTGCAGAGGCCGAACGAATGGAGCGATGGGGTATCGAAAGAACCCGCATAAAATACGAGCTTAATTAGGATAATCTTAGGGATATAAACTTTTGAATGAAGCATAATTTCATTGTTAAACAAGTGCTTACTTTTCTATTCGAGTCCAGGTCGTGGAGCCAGACAGCAAGATCGAAAAGCCCCCGAATCGAAAGGTTCGGGGGCTTTTTTGTGGCCAGCAGAAAATGCGTGATACGTCTCGCCCCCTGTAGGAGCTGGCTTGCCAGCGAAGGCGGCCTCGAGCCTTGCACCGCCCTTGTAGACGCCTTCGCTGGCAAGCCAGCTCCTACACAGGGGGCCGGCGCTTGTCAGTTGCAAAAAAGGCGTCCCGAAGGACGCCTCTTTCAATCACACATGCTCACTGCTTTTCGCATGCGCCGCCCGCGGCTCGGCATGTCCATGCTCTGCCTCGACCACCGGAATCTCCTTGCCGTCGCAGTCGTGCAGCTTGCCTTCGCTGAAATAATCCCCTTCGCGCAAGGCCGCCAGGTCCTGGTAATGCAGGACCCGTTCGGTACCCGCCGCAAACACCGATTGCTGGTCGGAGTTGCCGGCGGTCAGGTGGTTGAAGGTCAGGTTGAGCACGATGGCCATGATCGCCGAGGAGCTGATGCCCGAGTGGAAGATCGTGGCGAACCAGCTCGGGAAGTGGTCGTAGAAGTTCGGCGCGGCGATGGGGATCATGCCGAAGCCGATGGACGTGGCCACAATGATCAGGTTGACGTTGTTGCGGTAGTCGACCTTGGACAGCGTACGAATGCCGCTGGCGGCGACGGTGCCGAACAACACGATGCCGGCACCACCGAGGACCGAAGTCGGTACCGCGGCGATGACCCGGCCCATGAACGGCAGCAGGCCGAGGATCACCAGGAACAACCCGCCGGTGGCGACCACGAAGCGGCTCTTGATCCCGGTCACGGCCACCAGCCCGACGTTCTGGGCAAAGGCGCTTTGGGTGAAGGAGCCGAAGATCGGCGCGATCATGCTCGACAGCATGTCGGCACGCAGGCCGTTGCCCAGGCGTTTGGAATCCACCTTGGTGCCGATGATTTCACCGACCGCCAGGATGTCCGCCGATGTTTCCACCAGGGTCACCATGACCACGATGCACATCGACAGGATCGCCGCGAAGTGGAACGTCGGCATGCCGAAGTGGAACGGGGTCGGGAAGCCGAACATCGGGCCTTGAGCCACCGACGAGAAGTCCGCCATGCCGAGGAACACCGCGACCACCGTACCGATGACCATGGCCAGCAGAATCGACAAGCGGGAGATGGTCGCGCTGCCGATCTTGCTCAACAACAGGACCAGCACCAGCGTCATCGCCGCCAGACCGATGTTGGCCATGCTGCCGAAGTCCGGCGCGTGACTGTTGCCGCCCATGGCCCAGCGCGCGGCCACCGGCATCAGCGTCAGGCCGATGGTGGTGATGACGATGCCCGTCACCAGCGGCGGGAAGAACTTGGTGATGCGCGAGAACACCGGCGTGATCAGCAGACCGATCAGGGACGCGGCAATCACCGCCCCGAGAATCGACTGGAAGCCACCCTCCCCGCCACTGCTGACAATCGCCACCATGGTCGCGACGCCAGAGAACGACACGCCCTGCACCAGCGGCAACTGGCAACCGAAAAACGGTAGACCCAGTGTTTGCAGTAACGTCGCCAGGCCTCCGGCAAACAATGAAGCAGCAATCAACAACCCGATGTCCGCCGGCGAGAGCCCGGCCGCCTGGCCGATGATCAAAGGCACCGCGACGATACCGCCGTACATGGTCAGAACATGTTGCAGGCCGTAAGCCATATTCGCGCCGACCCCGAGATTTTCATCCTCGGGCCGATGGTGTGAAACAGAGGGCGTTTTCATGGTTTGGGGGGTTCCCTGGTTTTTGTTGTACGCACACTGTATTCAAGAGTCAGGACAAATGTCTATAGAGTTGTATACAACTCATCGGTCAAATTATCGACATGTGCCCCGATTGCCCCCCTGCAATCTGGCAATGAGCCGCCTATGCGGGCTCGATCAACCGCCCAAGCTCGCTCTTTAACCCTGCGTGCTGCGGCACGCGAATCCCGAACTCGCGCTCCAGCAGCGCCACCAGTTCGTCTACATCCGCCACCTGCCGCCGCTCGCTCTCGCCGCCGACCCGATGAATCGCAAAGCTGCCGTTGTTCAGCGTACGCCGCCAGCCTTCCCCCGTGCGCGCCACCATCAGCTGTTTTCTGAATGACGATCCGGGATGGGTCGAGACGTACCAGTGCCGACGGCGTAGTCGATGTCTTCCTGGCGTTGCAGGTCGAAGATGTACATCGCCTTCCACTCCCCGGCGACCTTGGCGCGCAGGGTGTAGCCGTCGTCAAGCGGCTCGATGCGATAGGGTTCGTGGGGGGTGGGTTGTTCGGTCGCGCAATCGAGTCTCAGCGGTGCGGTGGGCACCATGCCGCCGAAGCCGACGTCGGTGATGTAGCGCACACCGTCCAGGGTCACCAGGCTCAAGCGGTGCGTGCGCGCAGTCCAGGCGCCTTCGGGTTGGCCCATGACGACGCGGCCGGAGATGCCGCGTGCGTCGAAGCCCAGCGCTTGCAGCAGCGCCAGGTACAGGCTGTTGAGTTCATAGCAGTAACCGCCGCGACCGTCGAACAGGACTTTTTGCTCCACGGACGGCAAGTCGATGAGCACGGGTTCGCCCGACAGCGTGGTGAGGTTTTCAAACGCAAAGGTGCCGGTATGCCGCCATTGCAACAGGCGCAGGGTGTCCAGGGTCGGTGCCGGAGGGGCGTCGAAGCCCAACTGTTGCAGGTACAACGCCAGGTGGGTCAGGCGTGGCTCGCTCATTGCTCGATCCTTATGCAGGGGCCGCAGATTTCTGCGCTGTTGGCCGCCATGTATAAGGGAAAAACCGCTTCGACTGACAATTGATTTAGCCAATCGCCACCCGGGTAAACGTCAGCGCCGTTTGCGCGTACCCAGTCTAATCCAGGTCGGCGCATGGTCGCTGGCGTGGGGTTCGTTGCGCACCCAGGCGTCGACGCCCGCCTCTTGCAGGTAGGGGCTCAATGCCGGGTTGAGCAACAGGTGATCGATGCGCAACCCCGAGTTTTTCTGCCAGTGCTGGCGGAAGTAATCCCAGAAGGTGTACAGCCGATCCTCCGGATACAGGTGCCGCAGGGAATCGGTCCAGCCCTGATCCAGCAACCGCTGGTAACACTCGCGGCTTTCCGGTTGCAGCAGCGCATCCTTGAGCCAGGATCGCGGGTTGTAGATGTCCAGGTCGGTCGGCACCACGTTGTAGTCACCCGCCAGCACCACCGGGTGTTCGCTGCTCTGCAGGTCCTTGGCATAGCTGATCAGCCGTTCGAACCACGCCAGTTTGTAGGCGAACTTCGGCCCCGGCTGCGGATTGCCGTTGGGCAGGTACAGGCAGCCCACGAGAATGCCGTGCACCGCGGCCTCCAGATAGCGACTGTGGGTATCGCTGTCATCGCCCGGCAAACCGCGCCGACTCTCCAGCGGTTGCGCATCCCGCGCCAGAATCGCGACCCCGTTCCACGACGACTGGCCTTGCCAGATCGAGCCGTAGCCAGCGGCCTCAAGCTCAGCGGCGGGGAACGCGGAGTCCACGGACTTGAGCTCCTGCAGGCAGGCAATGTCCGGCTGTTCTCGCTCCAGCCAGGCCAGCAGGTTCGGCAGCCTGGCGCGCATGCCGTTGACGTTGAACGTCGCGATTCGCAAATTCTTCATGGGCCAACGCTCCTGAGGGCGGGGTGTCTAGGGGGCCCGCCTAGCGTGTGACATCTCCACGTTTCGGCGGTTGCGTCAGCAGTCGCTCATTGTTGATGAATGGCCCCCACCACCACTCGTCATCCAACCGGCACCAACTCCCTGCCCCCTCACACCAACATCAGGTAACGACTCTTCTTTTGGAGACCCACCATGATGAACAGCAAAATCACTTCGTTGTTATTGGCCGGATTGTTATCGGTGGCGTCAGCGGCCACGTTTGCAGGGTCGGGCGATGGTGCCGATGCGACCGGGACCCAATCCGGCGCCACCAGCGCGCCGACCACGCCCCCGGATAACACCCCCGGCGAGCCTTCAAGCGGTAATCGCACGGACTCGGGTGGCGACACCGGCAGCAGTGGCGGCACCAGCGGTTCGAACTCCGGCGCGGGCGCGGCACGGGGTCCGCAGGAGGTGGAACCGGTGGTACGGGTGGCGGGACGGGTAGCTGAACGAATAAACGCTTTGCTCGTAAGCCCGCTGGGCAATCTCGTGAGGTACCGGTTTGAGCTCGCGCCCGGTCGCCATCGCCATCAACTGGACCTGGGCGGCGCGCTCCAGGTAATACAGATCGTCCCATGCCTCGGCGATGGTCGGCGCGGCAATGATCACCCCGTGGTTCTTCAAAAAAACAATGTCGGCATTACCCATGACGCTGGCAATACGGGCACAGCGGCCATGGCGGATTGCCTCTGGCAGTCATAGCCTGACAGGCATTCAGGCGGCGGCCGTTTGCGGCTTGGGCGTGTCAGTGCTGCCGGTTTCGGCAGTATTGCCCGAGCACAGCGTGTACACCGACCTGCCCGACCTATCGCCGACGGAGCTGGCGTAGATCAGCCGCGAAGGTGCGCTGACCGCGTTGCAGCGGGCGCTGGTTGGCGTTTTTGCGCGACGCAGTGGGCAAGGCTTGAAGGCGAGGAACGGGCGTGCCTTACACCCCATTCCTGCACCAGCATGACCCTCAAGGCGTGAGTTTCAGGTGCGCGTTGACTTTCCCGCTCTTCGGATCGACAAACCAATATTCGTTATTGGCCACCTTCACCTGGCTGCATTCCGTTGGATAGCCTTTGGCTTCGATACACACCACGCCGTCTTTCAGCGTCCATTTTTCCTTTTCGGGTTTGTTGGGGGCCATCTCGAATATTTCTACACCGCCAGGCGCAAAACTCATGGAGTAAGGATGACTGCCTTCTCGGGTAGTCCCATAGAATTTCCTGCCCTCCAATGTGCTGTGGATTTGCCCATCATCAAGCGTCACCGCCGATGTCGGCACCGGCGGCGGTTCATAGGAACTGCTGCTGGTTGCACAGCCTGCCAGGCAGGCCAACAGGATGGACGCGCCGAACTTTAATGAAGTCATGCCACACCTTCCTTGCAAGCGCCGGAGAAATTTCCGGTCAAATCAAAGCTTAGGCGACGCTTCATTGCTTCCCGGCTGCAAGTGCCGAACGGTTGACGGTCCCTTTGACCGATGCGTGCTGTTGACGGTGGGCCTGTTCAAATCATCCTGTCGATCTGATCCAGCGTCACCCGGGGCACGAGTTCATCGGGGATCCGCGACGATTGGGAGAGGTTGTAGACCTGAAAATCTTCATCAATGACGTGCTGCGACATTATCTCGAACGAGGGCAGGATTCTCGTATGAAAGTGTTCGTCGAGGTTGCAAGGCGACACAAGGGTCCCTGGCTGCTCATAAAAACGACCCGCCGACTGATCCAGGTCGACGCCTACCAGAAACACCTGATTGAACCCCAGGTGATAGGCGATTTGCAACGCCAGGTAGGCCACTGTGCGGGCATCAAAAAAGCCGCGCTTGAGGTTCTTGCTGAAACCCAGGCTGCGATTGCGGCCAGTGCCTAATTTTCGTCTTCTGATGAGTTCTTTATCCGGCCGGAAAATCACCTCGCTCCACGTGAGTTTGGGCGCCGGCGTCAGCAAATAAAGCTCGCCCTCAGGCATCAGCGCTTCATACCTGATGAGGTCTTTCCACAACGCTATGCGCTGACTGAGGCGCATGGCTTCAGCAAACAGATAAGGCTGTTGCCGGCAAAAGGCGTCGTCCGTGCAGGCGTAAAAGAACGGCTTGATGTCAGGCTCGATGAACATCGAAATAGCCCCGTTCATGGTAATCATCGGAACGTCGGCATACTTCTCCAGCGGAAAATCTTTCGCGGAGGCCCCCGATGCAATGATGAACACCGGACCTTTTTGAATATTGCGACACTCATCGAAGTCATGCACATCAGGCTGACGTGTAGAAAATGACGGTTTTTTTTGCGCAACATCCATCTTCAGATTCCCTCCTGTAACGCTTTTAAATCCAGCACCTTTCCTGGTTACTGTTGGTTTTTCCCCGCTACGACTGCGGGGCTGCCTGCTCGCTGCCAATCCAGGACGGGCAGTTGCGAAGGCATGTTCAAGCCCCGAAGTACCGCCGAGTCGTACCCGTAGATGTCGGGTTTGAAAATGACCCGACCATCGTTACTCAGGTCGACCGTCCAGTACGCCAACAACACCGGCACCTTGACCGGAAGCCTGATGTTTTCGGTTTTGCCGTTGGCCAACCGGGCCTGGATCCCGGCGGCATTCCAGCGAACCGGATCATTGAACAGTAGCTCAACCAGTTGCAGCGGGTTTTCCACCCGTATGCAGCCAGAACTGGTGGCGCGGAAGGGCTTGGCAAACAGCTCCCGATGCGGTGTGTCATGGAGATAAATCGCATAGTCGTTGGGAAACCGGATCACCACCTGGCCCAGCGAGTTTTCCGCGCCGGCATCCTGGCGCAGGGTGAGGCCGCGCGGGTTGTCCCAGTCGACGCCGGCCGGATCGAGCACATGGCCTTCGCGATCCAGGACCCGAATGCGGTTGGCGGCCAGGTAGCCAGGATTGCTGCGAATCTTGGGCAACATATCCTGGACCAGGATCGTCGGCGGAACCGTCCAGGTCGGGTTGAACGTGACGTAGGTAATCTCGGACTGGAACACCGGCGTACTGCGGAACGGCTTGCCGACCTGTACCCGTGAACGCCATATCGCCTTGCCGTCGCGGTAGAGCGCCACTTTGTAGCCGGCGATATCCACGATGACGAACGTGCCCTGCAGCTTGTACAGCAACCAGCGTGCGCGCTCCATATTCACCCGGACCTGGTCGATCCGCGCCTCGACCGGCACATTCAAGGCCGCCAGCGTCGCCGCCCCCGCCACACCGTCCGCCCCCAGGTATTGCTCGGATTGATACTTCTTCACCGCAGCGATAACGGCGTCGTCGTAGATCGTGCGCGGCGGGTGTTGCGCAGCCAGATAGCCGCCCGCCACCAAACGGGCCCGCAACTGCGCCACCGTAGCGTTATCCATGCCGGGCTTGAGCGACTGGCCTTCGGCGACCTTCGGCCAGCCCCCCATGTCCCGCACTTTGCGCAATTGCGCCAGGCCTGTGCGCAAGCTGCCATATACCGTTTCTTGTGGCGGCGCTTGAGCAAACGCCCGCGCCACATCGTGGTTGTCGAGTGCGGCGAAGAAATGATTCACGTCTTCGCGGGGATCGACGCCGACAGGGTCGAAGTTCCAATGCATGTCCAGTCGCGAGGGGTCGACCTTGCCGCGCCGCAACTGCAGCAACGCCGTAATGAAGGTATGGGTGGCCGCCATGTCGAACGCAGCGCGCTGGGCCGGGGTGGGCACCATGGACTGCATGTATGTTTGCGCCCCGGCCAGCTCGGCAATGCGAAAATCCGCGGGATCGAGCCCATCGACCTGGGTATCGCCCAGGCTTTTCAACAACTGGGCAACGTCGCTGTCGCGGGACCAGGCGGCGCGATAACCGCGATGACTATAAAAATCCATCACCACCCGGTTCACATCCACCCGCTGATGACGCGGCGAGGTAAGCAGCGGCGGGAACGCAGTCGCCAGCGGCGCCAGCTCGGCCTGAATCGCCTGGGCGACGATGTCATCAGGTGCCGCCTCGATCATGTCGCCAGCGGGAGATGACAGCATAATCGGCGACGTTTGCGCCTGCGCTGCACCGCTGATCAGAAAGACCATAAAAAACACGCGGCTTATGACGAATAACCTTGTTAACTGCACCATGGATAATCCTTAATCTCCGCATTCAACAGCTAGCATCCCACACACTGCTAGACTCGAAACTATCTGATGAGACCCGATTATGGCGCTACTCCGCTTTGGCATGGCAATCACGGCCCTGCTGCTGACCTCCATCCCAGTATCGGCAGCCTACGCCGATTCGCTTGAAGCTGCGCTGATCAAAGCGGCTCCCCAGGCTAACGCCAAAGTCATTGGACTGGCGGTACGCGCCTCCCAATGTAGCATCGCCCAAGGCAAAGCCCCGGTGCAAAGACTAGCAGTGATCGATTATTCACTGCCCTCCACCGAACAGCGGCTGTGGGTATTCGATCTGAAGAAGCGCAAGTTGCTGTTCCACGAACTGGTGGCCCACGGTCGCAACAGCGGCGAGAACATGGCGGTCAAGTTCTCCAATCAGAACGAAAGTTTCGCCACCAGCCTCGGCCTGTACCGCACCCAGGCGAGCTATGTCGGGCAGAACGGTTACTCGTTGCGCATGGAAGGACTGGAGCCGGGTTTCAACGACAACGCGTTTGACCGGGCGATCGTTATCCACGGCGCACCTTATGTCAGCCCCGTACTTGCACGGGCGAACGGACGAATCGGGCGAAGCCTGGGCTGCCCGGCGGTACGACCGGCCATTGCGCACAAGCTGATCGACTCGATGAAGGATGGGCAGTTGCTGTTCTCTTACTATCCGGACCAGCGTTGGCTGAAGTCTTCTTCGTATATCAATTGCGGTGGCGCCACGGTCGCGTCGTCGTCAAAGCCTACGACCCGCCAATAAACACACCTGATTGGAGTATCCAGTTCTTCAAGTCGACAAACCAATTCACTACACTCCGTCGACACTCCAATCCAAAGCCCAATAACAATGAAAAAAATCAAAAGCGCGATGCTGCTCGGCGGCCTGCTCGCCCTATCCACCGGGGCTCAGGCAGCACAAAGCCCATCGCACCTGGACTCTGTCATTCAACAGGGCCAATTGCGCGTCTGTACCACGGGCGACTACAAACCTTATACCTCCAAGGCCGATGACGGCGAATACTCGGGAATCGACATCGCCATGGCCCGCTCGCTGGCCGACAGCCTCGGCGTCAAGGTCGAGTGGGTGCAGACCACCTGGAAAACCCTGATGCCCGACATGCTGGCGGGCAAATGCGACATCGCGGTCGGCGGGATCTCGGTCACGCTGGAGCGCCAGAAAAAAGCCTTCTTCAGCACCACCCTGGATGTCGACGGCAAGATCCCGCTGGTGCGCTGCGAAGAGCAGGCGTCGTACCAGACCATCGAGCAAATCAACCAGCCGGCGGTACGCCTGGTCGAACCGGCCGGCGGCACCAACGAAGCCTTCGTCCACGCCTTCCTGCCCAAGGCGCAATTGCGCCTGCATGACAACGTGACCATCTTCCAGGAGCTGCTCGACAAGAAGGCCGACGTGATGATCACTGATGCTTCGGAAGCGCTGTACCAGCAGAAACTCAAACCCGGATTGTGCGCGGTCAATCCCACCCGGTTCATGCAGTATGGGGAGAAGGCCTACCTGCTGCCGCGGGATGACATCAGCTGGAAGTTGTATGTCGATCAGTGGCTGCATCTGGCGAAGGTAACGGGGAATTATCAGAAGGTTCTGGAGCAGTGGTTGGCGGTGCCTTAGGCTGGCATCAACCGGGCTGATCGACGACCTTGATCCGCGTCAGCCCTACCCGCTCCGCCTGCTCTAAAATTTCCTCCGGCGTCGAATTTGCAGTGGGCATGATCAGGCTGTTTTCCGCATCGCCAAAATGCAGCTGCAGCAGGTGCATCGCTGCCTCATGCTCGGCCAGCTCAGGCTGGGTGAGTTCGAACCTGTGTGTGCGGGGCTCGCCGTTGAACAGGTACTGCACGGTGTAGTTGTGCATGGGGGATTCTCGTAATGGGAGAAGAACAGCCAACTATCCTGACTAAATGGTCAGCATTTTTATATCAGCTGCTCGACTTATCCTGTTCATGCAGAGGTGATCGGCACTGACTACCTGATGTTGCCGGAGACTGTTTTAGTGTCGCCCTTATGAACCTTGCAACTCACATCACCCGACATGGTAGTGACATCGCCATTGATATCACCACTCTCGACATGGCCGCTCATGGTGCGGACGCTGCCGACATTGCCGGTGACCTGAACCCTGCCAGCGGCCGTTTCAACCGAGGTGGGGTTACCGTTCACGACGACGCTCACCGGACCTGTCACTGGCACAGCCTGCTCGACGCCATCGACCACCACCCGGTTGCCGTCAACGCTGATGTTTTTCCCGGTGTAGGTAATGCCATTGATGGTCACGGTCGCGCCGCCCGTGGCAACCTCCAGCTCGCGGGCTTGGGCGAAGTTCGAGAAGTACAGCGCAGCAATCATCAAGGCCAGCTTCTTGTAGGTCGACATGTCAGCGCTCCTTCGTTCAGGTGGTTACAGGGTAATAGCAGGCCGCCGTTAACAATTCACCCTTATTTCTGCTGTTGGTGACGGTCGGCAAGCCATTGTGCCTGGCAGTTGATGTCAAAGCAGCAGCATCAGCAATGGCGGGTAGGTTTTGCTTTCTGATCCCAAGCCTGCTCGCGGCTGAACATAATGGCTTGTGAAATTTCCTACGCTGCCGGAGACTCAAGTCGCCACCGCTACTGGCCTGCGGCCTACAAAAACGCCTTGCCAAACGCACTGAAGGAAAACCTGGTCGATCTCTCGACCAGCAGCGCCCCCCAAAAAAGGACAGAACATGAGCAGCACGGATGAATTGCAAAACCACGATGCCAGCCCAAAATGGAAAGAGCGATTCGCTTTTTTCAATCAGCACGGCAGCCCCAAAAACCCCGACTTCAGTTCGGCGCTCAAGCAGCTACCGACCCGCAAACGCATGCTGATCAATATCAACTTCATCGCGATTTTCTTCGGACCGATTTACCTTTTCGTGCTTGGTTTGTGGAAAAAGAATCTGGCGCTGATAGGGATCATCGTTGTCGTCAGCTTCAGCCTGTCGTTGATCTTCACAATCCTGGGTCATGAATTGCCCAATGCCTTGGGCAACGGCCTGAACGTCGTCTTTGCACTGATGTACGGGTTGAGCGCCAACTATGCGTATTACCTGAAGCAGGAAAAAGGCTCGCAAGGCTGGAACCCGTTTGAAGGGTTGAAGATCGTCTGAATGATCGGTGGGATCGAAAGGTATCTGCTGGGATAAAGAAGGCGCGCTCTCTAGAGCGCGCTTTTTTCACTGAGTCAGCAAAAAATGCTGACTTCGAGATGCCCCCCTCGGCAGCCTCTTGGTTCAAACCACCCCGTGACGGTGTAAGGTGCCCAATAAATGTGCACCATCGAGGCTGCCATGACTGGGATAACCCTGGATCTGCCGGAAGCCCTATCAAACTCCCTCGCCGATCTGGCCAAGACAAGCGGCCATAGTGCCAGCTACCTGGCGATGGACGTTCTTCGCGACTGCACCGAGTACGAGAGAACGCTGACTGCGCAGATCGAATTGGCGGTAAAAGAAGCCGACCAAAGTAAATTCGCCACGGACGAACAGGTAGCAGCGATGCGCGCTCGCCGCTGGAGCCGGAATGCGAGTTGAATGACTGGAAAAGGCCTTCAAAAACCTGGGAGACGACGCTAGTTGCATTGCCCTTGAAAATTCCAAGGCTGCAGACGACTTTTCCGATGCTATCTCACCAGCGTAGACAAACTGGCCCAATTTCCATCCATGGGCCGCGAAGGCCGGGTCAAAAATACACGCGAATGGGCAGTGTCCGACGGATCCTATCTCATCCCCTACCGTATACGTGGGGATCGCCCTCAAGTCCTTGGCGTGTTTCACACACAGTAGCGCCCACGATCCAAGTTGTACCGGTGGCGAAAAGAACACACCGCACCAGAACGGCATACCTACCCAACGCCACCATCACATCCCTGATAAACTGCGACCTTTCGCCTCTCTGATTCAGATTCCCAATGTCCTTACAAACCGCTTCACTCTCCCGCCGTTTCTCCGTCGCGCCGATGATGGATTGGACCGACCGCCACTGCCGCTTCTTCCTGCGCCTGCTCTCCAAACACGCCCTCCTCTACACCGAGATGGTCACCACCGGCGCGCTGCTCAACGGCGATCACGAGCGCTTCCTGCGTCACAACGAAGCTGAGCACCCGCTGGCCCTGCAACTCGGTGGCAGTGTGCCGCTGGACCTGGCCATGTGCGCGCGCATGGCGCAGGACCATGGCTACGACGAGGTGAATCTGAATGTCGGCTGCCCGAGTGATCGGGTGCAGAACAATATGATCGGCGCGTGCCTGATGGGGCATCCGCAGTTGGTGGCCGATTGTGTGAAGGCGATGCGCGATGCGGTGTCGATTCCGGTGACGGTGAAGCATCGGATCGGGATCAATGGCCGGGACAGTTACGAGCAGTTGTGCGATTTCGTCGGTACGGTGCGGGATGCCGGGTGCACGAGCTTTACGGTGCATGCGCGGATTGCAATTCTGGAGGGGTTGTCGCCGAAGGAGAACCGCGACATTCCGCCCCTGCGTTATGACGTGGCGGCGCGGTTGAAAGAGGATTTTCCGGAGTTGGAGATTATTCTCAACGGCGGGATCAAGACGCTGGAGGCTTGTCGCGAGCACTTGCAGACGTTCGACGGGGTGATGCTGGGCCGTGAGGCCTATCACAACCCTTATGTGATGGCCGAGGTCGATCAACAGCTGTTCGGCAGCACGGCGCCGGTGATCAGCCGGGCCGAGGCGCTGGCGCAGTTGCGGCCCTACATCGCGGCGCATATCGATGCCGGTGGTTCGATGCACCATATCACCCGGCATGTGCTGGGACTGGGCACCGGTTTCCCGGGGGCGCGCAAGTTTCGGCAGTTGTTGTCGGTGGATATTCATAAGGCTAAAGAGCCGTTGGTGTTGCTGGATCAGGCGGCGGAGTTGTTGGAGGGGCGTTAACGGTCGCCCCGGTTGAACCTGTGCCCGGATTTGGCATCGTAACTATCGATAACGCGCCCTGCCTTTCAAACACCCGTTTTCAGGATGTTGCCGCCGGGGCCATCGATACACGCACACGCCCTTGAGTGGCTGTCAGCGCTCGGGTAATGTCACCAGACCCATAGGACAGAGCACGCCCATGACTTCCAAGCTGGATCAACTCAAACAAATGACCACCGTGGTTGCCGACACCGGCGACTTCGAAGCTATCGCTCGCGTTAAACCCGTGGACGCTACCACCAACCCTTCGCTGCTGCTCAAAGCCGCGGCCATTTCCGGTTATGCCGAGTTGCTGAATGCGTGCGTTCACGACTGCAAGGGCGATGTCGGCCTGGCCAGCGACCGTTTTGGCGTGGCGGTAGGGCAAGAAATCCTCAAGGTTGTACCGGGCCGTATTTCCACTGAGGTGGATGCGCGCCTGTCGTTCGACACTGACGCCGTATTGAAGCGCGCGCACCGTCTGATCGACCTGTACGACAAGGCTGGCGTGGGCCGTGACCGGGTGCTGATCAAGATCGCGTCCACCTGGGAAGGTATCCGCGCTGCCGAGCAGCTGGAAAAGGAAGGTATCCAGACCAACCTGACCCTGCTGTTCTCCTTCGCTCAGGCCGCGGCTTGTGCCGATGCCGGGGTGTTCCTGATTTCGCCGTTCGTGGGCCGTATCTACGACTGGTACAAGAAAGCCAACGGCAACGACTACACCGGCGCGGATGATCCGGGTGTGCAGTCGGTGACGCGGATTTATAACTACTACAAGGCCAATGACTACAAGACTGTGGTGATGGGCGCGAGCTTCCGGAACCTGAATCAGATCGAGCAGTTGGCCGGTTGCGACCGCCTGACCATCAGCCCGGACCTGCTGGAGAAGCTGGCGGCGGATAACGGCAAGCTGGAGCGCAAGTTGGCGCCGGGCAACGCCGGTGAGGCGCGTTTGAGCCTGAATGAAGCGCAGTTCCGTTGGTTGTCCAACGAGGATGCAATGGCGACCGAGAAGCTGGCCGAGGGTATTCGTCAGTTTGCTCGGGATCAGGAGAAGCTTGAGGCGTTGTTGCAGGCCAAGTTGTGATTTAGGTCAGAGCGATGCAAAAAGGGCGGACCTTGGGTTCGTCCTTTTTTTTGCGTTGAATTTGGGTGTTGGGTGGCTTCGCGGCGGGGGATGTGGTGTTTGTTATGGCGCCTTCGCGGGCAAGCTCGCTCCTACAGGGGGCTGTGTCGTCCATGGGGGATGTGGACGACGCTGAGCTTGTTGGAGCGTGGCTTGCCCGCGATGGGGCGGCATATTCAACTGGGTGGTGACTGGTCCGGTCTCGCTCCCACAAGGGGGAGCTGGCCATTGATTGGGGATCAGTGCCGCTCGAGGGCATTTACCAGGTCGTGGAAGGCTTCGCGGTTGGAGTCGTTCAGGCCCATGAGGATCTTGTGCGCTTCGAGCACTTTGATCCGCACCACTTCTTCGGACTGGTCCTGGTCTGGCAGGTCGGTCAGGCACTCGGGGCACGGGATCGGGCGGTCAACGATGTTGAACACCTGCTCGAAGCCCATGGACTGCAGCAGCCGGGTGATGTCTTCGTGGGTGGTGACCACGGTCGGCAGCAGGCCGACCTTTTGCCGCGACAGGATCGACAGTTTGGCCAGCAGGCCCAGGGTGGTGCTGTCGATGCTGCGGGTTTCGGTCAGGTCGATCACGATCGCGTTGAAATTCAACGAAGTGAAGATCCGCTCAATAGTCGCATCCAACGCCGAACACAGGGTCAGGCGAACTTCACCGACGAACTTGAGGACGAAGGTGCCGTCCTGCTCGGCGAACTGGATTCTACCGGTACTCATCAAAGATTCCTGCTCAACACCAACAGGGCGATATCATCCGGCATCTCCCCCAGCGTGGCCAATCCAAAAACCTGCCGCAGACCATCCAGGCTGCCGCCCGCTGCCTTGACCCGTTGGGGCAAAGCCGCTTCTTTTTCTTTGAGTGTCGGTTCTGGCAAAAGGTCCAGGATGCCGTCGGACATCAGCGTCAGGCTGAATGTCGGCGGCAGCTCCAGCACGTGGTCTTCGTAGGTGGCTTCATTGAAGAGGCCCACCGGCAGACCACGTCCTTCCAGATAACGAACACTGTCTGGCGTGTACAACACAGGCAACGGCAAATGACCGCCGATGCTATAGGTCAACAAACCTGTCTCCTCGTCGATGACTCCACCGACCATTGTGACGTGTTTACCCAGCTTACAACTGATCAGGCCTCGGTTGATATGACCAAGGACCTCTGAAGGCTTGAATTCCGGCAATGTACCGCTGCGCTTGGATTCGAACAGCAGGCGCGTGGTCATGAACTTCAACAGCACGGTGACGAAAGCCGACGAGGCGCCATGCCCGGACACATCGGCGAGGTAGAACGCGACCCGGTGGTCGTCGACCCGAAAGTAGTCGACGAAATCGCCCGACAGGTACAGCGACGGGATGATCTGGTGCGCAAACTGGAACTCGTCGATGCTCCAGGGGCTGACCGGCAACATGTTCATCTGCACCTGGCGACCGGCGTTCTGGTCTTCCTGGAGCAGGTTCAGGCTGGCCTCAAGCTCACGGTTGGCCTTTTCCAGCTTCTCGCGGTAGCGCTGGTTTTCCAGCAGCAGGCGCGCACGATCCAGGGCCCGGCGCACAGAGTGCTCGAGCACCGCCAGATCTTCGAGGGGCTTGATCAGGTAATCCGCCGCGCCCAGGCGCAGGGCCTCGACCGCATCGTTCATCACGCCGGCGCCCGACACCACGATGACCGGGGTTTGTGGCGATCGCTCGGTGACCTGGCGGATAAGTTCGAGCCCGCCCATCTGCGGCATGCGCAGATCGCAGATGACCAAGTCGGGCTTGAATTGCTCGAATACCTGAAGACCCTGCTGGCCATTGCTGGCCTGCAAGACGCTGAAACCACTGTCTTCCAAGTAGGCGGCGAGACTCGCTCGCACTACTTCGTCATCATCGATTATCAGCAGCGTGGCACTGGTTTTTGGCATGTGGGCAAACGGCGCCAGAATTAGGTTGGCGTAGCAGGCAGGGGTTTTGACCCGGCTCACACTACTGGATTCGCTTTCTAGCCTCTCCGTCGCACCGTTTTCGGGAATTTGCCCTACACACGGGTACACCAGAGGTGCCCTTCTAAGGCGCAGACGGTACTCCCATCCGCGGGGCGTTTCAAGCTCACGCCGATGGTCGCTTGACGTCTTTGCTTGCCAAATGACCGGGAGTTATAAAAACCGGCTGGAGCGTAACTGGATGGAAGGTCGTAACCTGCCGATTTAACGGGTATTTCGTCATTCACCGAATTAAACAACTGTAGGAGCGAGCTTGCTCGCGATGGTCTCAAGGGCGACGCGTTTATTCAGGAAATACGCGTTATCGTTGACGTCCATCGCGAGCAAGCTCGCTCCTACAGGGTGTTGCGTTTGTTCAGGGAGCGCGCGTGATCGTTGACGTCCATCGCGAGCGAACTTGCTCCTGCGAAGATCAGAAATCGTCTTCGACCTGGCCGTCCTTGACCCGGAATTCGCGATTCTGCAGGTACGCATTCCGGATGAAGGTGTATTTGTCGCCGCTGATCAGCTTCTCGGCCGACAGCAGGCTGGCGCGGGTGTCGATGATGTAAAGGCCCATGATCGAGTTACGCAGCGATACGTCGTCCATGTAGCGGTAGGGGCCGGTGTAGCCGTCGACATACTTGGACGGCGCGTCACGCAGGGTGCTTGGGCCCAGAAAAGGCAGCATTACGTAAGGCCCGCTGCCCATGCCCCAGTAACCGAGAGTCTGGCCGAAGTCTTCGTCGTTGCGCTGCAGGCCCATCTTGGTGCCCACGTCGAAGAAGCCCAGCACGCCGAAGGTGGTGTTGAAGATCAGGCGCGCAGTGTCGACACCTGCGGCGGCCGGCTTGGCCTGCAAGAGGTCGTTGGCCAGGTTGGTGACGTCACCGACGTTGCGGAACATGTTGTGGATGCCGTCTTCGAGGAACTGCGGCGTCACGAACTGGTAGCCTTGAGCCAAGGGCTTCAGGGCATAGGTGTCGAGCACGTCGTTGAACTTGTAGATCGGGCGATTGACGCTTTCCCAAGGATCTTCTTCGGTGGCGGCCTGGGCAACGAACGGAACCACCAGCACACTGGCGCACACAGAAAGCCGAGCTAGATGATTGCTCCAGCGCATAGAAAACTCCTTGGATTGTTACTGGCGCGGGCGCAGGGGCCCAAGCGATAAGCTGGCTAGTATAAGACGGAATAGTCGCTTTAGGCAGCATCGTGCATTCCAGGTAACAGATTGGCGATGATGTTCGGCGATTCACCGCGATGTCACGCAACTGTCACCATCGGCCCCTAGCCTTGAAACTATTTCAGGGACGTTAATATGCCGCACGCCGAAACCTTGCCCCTCGCTGCACCCAGCCTGACCGCCGTGCTGTTCGGCCTCAGTGGTTGCCTGGTGGATTTCGGCGCCCGCACGCACCGTCACGGCAGCCACGCCAGCGAACAGGCCGAGGTCACGCCCGGCGCCCTGGAGAGCCTGCACAATTTGCAACGGCAACGGATTCCCTGCGCCTGGCTCGATGAACTGCCCCCTGCCCTCTGCCATTCCCTGGCCGCCGCCCTGCCGGAATGGATAATTCCATCGCAACACCTTGCAACAATCAATCCGTGGCCGGCCCCCGATGCCTGCTGGCAAGCATTGATGCGCTTGAATGTGGAGCGCCTGGAGGGTTGCGTGCTGGTCAGTGGCGAACCGCGCTTGCTGCAATCGGGGTTGAATGCCGGATTGTGGACGATCGGCCTGGCCTCCTGCGGTTCGCTCTGCGGGCTGGCGCCCAACGAATGGCAGGCATTGACCCAGCAGGAACGGGACATCAAACGCGGCAAGGCCACGGTGCACCTGTTCGGCCTGGGTGTGCATTCGGTGATCGATCACCTCGGCGAACTTGACACCTGCCTGGCCGACATCCGCCTGCGCCGGCTCAAGGGCGAGAAGCCCTGAACACCTCCCCACCGATGAACGTATGCAGGTTGCGCGGGAGTGGATTAATCTAAAGGACAGCCATAGACCTTTGGCGTGCCGCTGCGGTCTATGCCAGTGCCTATCGATAAAAGGAAGAACACCATGCCTGCCCGCGAACTGCAAGAACAGCTCAATACCCTGCGCGAGCAATTGGAACAGAATCCACCGCTGACCGAACTCGAGCGCGATGACCTGCACAAGCTGATGCAGCAGATCGAGCTTGAACTTGAACTTGAAACCAAGACCCAGGATTCCAGCCTTTCCGATAATGTGAATCTGGCTGTCGAACGCTTCGAACTCGAACATCCGACCCTGGCCGGCACCTTGCGTAATATTGTGCAGGCGTTGGGCAATATGGGGATCTGATTCCCTGGATGCAAAAAAGCCCTGCCAGCGATGGCGGGGCTTTTTGATATCTGCGACTTGAAACGCGATCCCCTGTAGGAGCTGGCTGGAGCGAAGGCGGAGCATCAGTCCACCATTGATGTTGAATGTGACGGCCTCTTCGCTGGCAAGCCAGCT